>DAHUXV010000015.1 GCA_027306985.1 Gammaproteobacteria bacterium
GCGCACGGTGATGGTGCCTCGCACGACCTCGCCGCGCCGGGCCTGCTCGAAGAGGCGGCGCAGGCGCGCGCCATCCTCGGCGCTGGGATTGAGCGCCTCGATCTGCGAGAAATGCCGCCCGACGACTTCCTGCGGCAGCAGGCCCGCGGCCGCGAGCGCGGCGGCGTTCGCCATCAGGAACATCCCTTGCGGGTCCAGGATGCCGATGAACACCTGGCTCGGCTCGAGCCAGGCACTCCACGCTGTCGAGCCCGGACGCGCTGGAGGCGCGACGCTCAGCGCATTTTCACTATTCAGCAAGCCGTCCATCCGCTTTCCGAGGGGCGCGAACATGGGACGTCTCCCGTTCCGCGCTGCCGCTACCCGCACGATGAACGACGATGCAGTTTCGCCCCTTGGCTTTGGCGTCGTAGAGCGCCCGATCCGCGCGCCGGATCAGGTCCTCCACAGTATCCGAGTCGGTCTCGAGCTCGCTGACGCCGGCGCTGACGGCGACGGCCGCGACTCCCCCCGGGGTATCGACGCCTTCCTCCTCCATTGCGTTGCGGATGCGTTCCGCCAGGACCGCGGCACTGCGCGCGCCGCTCTCCGGAACCAGAACGATGAACTCCTCGCCGCCGTAACGGGCGAGCAGGTCGGCGGCGCGCAGCTGCTGGCCGGCCCGGCGCGCCACGGCCCTCAGAACCTCGTCGCCGGCGGGATGTCCCAGCGAATCGTTGATCTTCTTGAAGCCATCGACGTCGAACAGCACCATGGCCAACGGCTGTCCGTAGCGTTGCGACACCGCGATCTCGTGCTCGGCCAGCTCGAGGAAATGCCGGCGGTTGATGAGGCCGGTCAGCCCGTCGGTGCGGGCGAGTATCCGCTCGCGCAGCAGCGACTCCCGCAGCTGTCGCTCCGTCCGGCGCAGCTCCTCCTCGGCCATTTTCTCCGGGGTAATGTCTTCGTGCGCGATCACGCACGCCGTCAGCCCTTCGACCGAGAGACGTGTCGCGTGCAGCCGGAACCACCGCTGCTTGGACGGTGAGTGACAGGGGTATTCCAGGGTGAAGGAGTCCCGCTCCCGGCGCAGTACGGCGCGGATGCCCTGCAGGGCCGCCGCCGCTGTCAGGTCGCCGTCGCGGCGGATGGCGTCTTCGCAGATGCCGAAATAGCTGGCCTCGAGGCAATGGGCGGGATCGCCGCACCCGTTATCGCCCGCGAAGCGCTTCCAGGCCGCGTTCGCCGCCAGTATGGTGCCCGCGCAATCCACCAGCGCCACATTGGCCGTCAGCGAGTCGAGGATCGCGGCCGCCAAAGAGCCGCCGGCGCGGCACTCCTCGAGTGCCTGCGCGAGGATCCGTTCCGGCGATGCGGCCTGTTGCTGCTCATGGCTCATCGGCCTCATTGCCGTCCATCCGAGGGGCCGTCTCAATACGTAGATGCCACAACGCGTGCCTGGCCTTGGCCGCGCGCAGGCGCTTCGGGCGCTTGCCGTCTCGACGCACAGCGGTGGGATGTAACGTCACGGTGCAGGAGCCGGGCTTCTTCGGATCCGGAACGACATGAGGTGTCCTCCATCGGCGTCGCACGGAGGGTGTGGTGCCGCTTCCGGACGCGATGATCGTCATCTGACCGGCATGCCAGACCCGGGATCCTCTAGCCGCAGAACCGGCCGGATGCCATGATTCACCGCCGGGGCATTACCCGGCGCGGCGCGCGCCGGCCTGGCCCATGGTGAAGACGCGGAGGTCGATGTGAAGTGTCCGAGATGCGAAGTGGAGCTGCAGCCAATCGAGCGGCACAAGCTCCAGGTCAATTACTGTCCGTCCTGCAAGGGCATGTGGCTCGAGCACGATGAGCTGCAGCAGCTCGAGGACGAGGTGTTCGATTTCGGCGACCAGTGGAAGGGCACGCTGGCTTTCGACTCGAGTCCCACGGCCGACAAGTGCCCGGAATGCAGCGCTTCGCTGCAGAAGTTCCGCTACCGGTTCTACGACATGGAGATGGAGTTCTGCCCGAACCAACACGGGTACTGGCTCGAGGACGACGAGGACACGAGGGTTCTCGAGCTCATGAAGAAGGAAGAGTCGGAGCTGGAGCGCAAGCTGCTCGCGGAAGACAAGTGGTCGGCGCTCCTGCGGCACATGCGCTCGGGCTCGTTCTTCGACAGGTTGAAGGGCCTCTTTCAGTAATTCGCCGGCGCCTGCGGCTCGCTCTTGCGCTCCAGCGTCACGAAGGTGAAGGGATACGTGTTGCGCTCGTCGGCCGGATAGCTGCGGCACTCGACGTCGGCCCACTGCGTGGGATCGAAATCCGGGAAGAACGTGTCGCCCGGGATTTCCGCATGCACGAGCGTGAGGTAGATGCGGCGGGCGAAAGGCATGAGCAGCCGATAGATCTCCGCGCCGCCGATCGCGAGCAGCTCCTCGGCGTCCCGGGCGTAGCTGAGCGCCTGCCCGAGCGAGTGCACGACCACGGCCCCCTCGGCGTCCCAATCCCGGTCGCGCGTGAGCACGAGGCAGGTGCGGCCCGGCAGGGGACGGCCGATCGACTCGTAGGTCCTGCGTCCCATGAGCAGGTGCTTGCCCATCGTCAGCGCCTTGAAGCGCTTCAGATCGTCCGGGAGCCGCCAGGGCAGGGAGTTGTCGCGCCCGATCGTGCCGTTCTCCGCCATCGCGGCGATGAGAGAGATGAGCGGTTGCTGCAGGATCATGAGGCGCACGCGGCGAGAGCCGGAGTCAGATCTCGACCACGGTATTGAGGACCACCACGCTGCGGAAAGGCATGCGGAAGAATTCCGCGGCCTGCGTGCTGTGCCGCTGCATCCACGCGAACATGCGCCGCTGCAGGCCCCGCCATCCCGGCAGCGGGCGCGCGCGCACCACGTGCTGACCGACGAAGAACGAGCTGTCCTCGCCGAATACCCTCAGGCCCCGGGCGCGGCAGGACTTGAGCGCCTCGCCGACGTCCGGTGTCTCCATGAATCCGAACCGGGCGTGGACCTGGTAGACCCCCGGCAGGGTCTCCTCGATCTCGATGCGGTGCACCGGGTCCTGGCGGGGGGTGCGCACGACCTCGACGTTGAGGATGATCATCCGCTCGTGCGCGACACGGTTGTGCTCGATGTTGCGAATCAGCGCGGAGGGCACGAGGTGCGGATCGCTCGCGAGGAACACCCCCGTCCCGGAAACGCGATGAACCCCGGCGAGCAGTTTCGGCAGCTCGCTGCGCGGCACCGCCATCTTGGCGAGCGCGGCGCGCAGCTCCAGGCGGCCGCTGCGCCAGGTCATGAATAGCGTGAAGAGAATGCCCGCGAGGGTGAGCGGGATCCACCCGCCCGTCGGCACCTTGGTGAGGTTGCCGAGCACGAAGACGGCATCCACCACCATCATCAGGCCGAAGAGGCCGGCCACGGACCACTTCGACCAGTTCCACTGGGTCGCCGCCACGAAGGAGCCCAGAATCGTCGTCACCAACATGGTGCCGACCACGGCCGCCCCGTATGCGCCGGAGAGGGCGCTCGATGAGCCGAAACCGATGACGAAGGCGATGACGGCGATGAACACCAGCCAGTTGACGATAGGCACGTAGATCTGGCCCTGCGCGGCGGCCGAGGTCTGCAGCACCCGGATGCGGGGCAACAGATCGAGCTGTACGGCCTGACGCGCCATGGAGAATGCGCCCGAGATGACCGCCTGCGAGGCGATGACGCTCGCCGCCGTCGCGAGAAACACCATCCAGGGCAGCGCCTTGGCGGGCACCAGGAGATAGAGCGCCTCCGGCAGGTATCGCCCCCGCGCCAGCAGCAGCGCTCCCTGGCCGAAGTAGTTGAGGATCAGCGCGGGCCAGACGAGGATGAACCACGCGATCCGCACGGGCTCCTTGCCGAAGTGCCCCATGTCCGCGTACAGCGCCTCGCCGCCCGTGATGGCGAGAAACACCGCGCCGATGATCGCGAACGCGACGGCCGGCCTGTGCGCGAGCAGCTCGATGCCGTAGAGCGGATCGATCGCGGCCAGCACCACCGGGTCGTGGCGGATGGCCACGGCGCCGGTGAATCCGATGACGACGAACCAGACCAGCATGATGGGGCCGAAGAGACTCCCGACCTGCGCCGTCCCGCGGCGCTGATAGGCGAACAGCCCGGCGATGACGCCGACGGTCACCGGGATGACGAGCCGCTTGAGGCCCGGATTGAGGACCTCCATGCCCTCGACCGCGCTCAACACCGAGATGGCCGGCGTGATGAGGGAGTCGCAGAAGAAGAACGCGGTCCCGGCCAGGGCGAGCCAGACGACCACCCGGGCCCAGAGACTGCCGCCGATGATGTGCCGCTGAGCCAGGGCGAACATCGCGAGTATCCCGCCTTCGCCCTCGTTGTCGGCCCGCATGATGACGCTGACGTACTTGACGGTGACGGAGATGGCCAGCGCCCACAGGATGAGCGACAGCGAGCCGAGCACGGCCTCGTTGTTGAACCGGCCGGCCTCATTCAGGGTCTGGTCCAGGGCATACAGCGGGCTGGTGCCGATGTCGCCATAGACCACGCCCATCGCGCCGATGACCGCTGTCAGGCTCCAGCGACGGGACTGGCTCATGAGGGGAGCGCCGCGGCGCCTTCAGCGGCGCCGCGCGGCCTTTCCGGCGGTCTTGCGCGCCCGCTCGGGGCTCCCGCGCCGCCCCTTGCCGGCATGCGCCGGCCGCGTGCCGCGGGTTGCCGCGGGTTGCCGCTTCGGCTTGCGCGGGCGCGATCGGACTGGCGCCGCGGGGCGCTTGGGGCGCTCGGGCGGGTCCGGGGGCCAGAGCATCGTGCCGCGGCACTGCGGGAAGCCGCAGCGGCAGGCGAATACCTCTTCTATGCCGGGCGGGTCGTCCTCCTCGCGCTGGATCTGATAGTCGTAGGTCATCTCCTCGCCGGGCTGGATGGTGCGGGTGGCCTCGATGTACACCCGCCGCTTCTCGATCACCGACTCGCAGTTGGGATTGCAGGAGTGATTGAGGAACCGCGCCTCGTTGCCATCGACACCGGCGTCGATGACGGTCCTCGAGTCGACGATGAAGAGGAACGTGTGGGCATCGGTCGCGTCCTTGCTCTCGCAGCGCCGGTCGGCCTCCTCGTGCGACACCCGCTCGCCGAGATACTCCACGATGCGGGTGCCCTTGCGGATGCGGCGCAGGGCGAAGGCGCCCATGCCGTGGACGGAGGAGCGGCGCACTTCGAACAGCGGCTGGCGCGCCATGTCAGACCGCCACCGGCGCGGCGATGGCCGCATGATGCTGGTAATCCACGAACTCGAAATCCTCGAAGGTGTAATCGAACAAGGTGGCGGCCCGGCGCCGGATGTTGAGTCGCGGCGGCGGGAACGGAGCGCGCGAGAGCTGCAGCCTCGCCTGCTCGAGATGATTGAGATAGAGGTGGCAGTCGCCGCCCGTCCAGACGAGCTCGCCGGGCTCGAGGTCGCACTGCTGCGCGAACATGTGGGTGAGCAGCGCGTAGCTCGCGATGTTGAAGGGCACGCCGAGGAAGACATCGGCGCTGCGCTGATAGAGCTGGCAGGACAGCCTGCGGCCGGCCACGTAGAGCTGGAACAGCACATGGCACGGCATGAGGCGCATCTGCTCGAGCTCGCCCACGTTCCAGGCGCTGACCAGGATGCGGCGGGAATCCGGATCGCCGCGCAGCTGCTCGAGCGCCACGCGGATCTGATCGACCGTGCGTCCGTCGGGCGCCAGCCATGCGCGCCACTGCCGGCCGTAGACCGGCCCCAGCTCGCCGCGCTCGTCGGCCCACTCGTCCCAGATGGTCACTCCCTGGTCGCGCAGCCAGGCGACATTGGTGTCGCCGCGCAGGAACCAGAGCAGCTCGTAAACCACCGAGCGCAGGTGGATCCGCTTGGTGGTGACCAGGGGAAATCCCCGCGACAGATCGAAGCGCAGCTGCTCGCCGAAGAGCGACAGCGTGCCGGTGCCCGTGCGGTCGCCTTTGCGCGCGCCGCTTTCCAGGATGCGGCGCATCAGGTCGAGGTAGGGCTTCATCGCGCGCGGCTCACTGCGCGATGAGCACGTTACCCGAGCGCGCGCGCGCGCTGTAGGCGTAGTAGAGCAAAACGCCGCCGATGACGATCATGGGGGCCGACAGCAGCTGGCCCATGGTGAGCCAGCCCCAGGCCAGGTAGCCGATCTGCGGATCCGGCAGGCGCACGAACTCGCAAAGGAACCGGAAGGTGCCGTAGAGCAACAGAAAGAGTCCCGCCGGGGCCAGCCGCGGCCGCGTTTTCGCGGTGAACCACCACATCACGGTGAAAAGCACGATCCCTTCGAGGAAGCCCTCGTAGAGCTGCGAGGGCTGGCGGATCACGCCGTGATAGAGAAAGCCCCACGGGAGCGTGGTCGGCTTGCCCCACAGCTCGCCGTTGATGAAATTGCCCATGCGGCCGAAGAAGAGGCCGGGCGCCGGCAGCGGCGCCGTGAAGTCGAGGACATCCGCGAAGCTGCGCCCGCGCCGCAGCGCGAATATCGTGAGCGCGATGAGCGCGCCGATGAGGCCGCCGTGAATGGACATGCCCCCGTCCCAGACCTCGAGCGGGTACCACGGGTTGTGCGCCGTCCAGAACGTCATCCCGTAGATGAGCACATAACCCACCCGGCCGCCGACGATGCCGCCGACCATGCCGAAGAAGATGAGGTCATCGACATCCACGGGCTTCCAGGTCGAGCCGGGCCGGGCGGCGCGCCAGCGCCCGAGGGCCCAGGCGGTGGCGAACCCGATCAGGTACATGATGCCGTACCAGTGCACCTTGATCGGACCGAGCCGGAAGGCGATCGGATTGATGTCCGGATATACGATCATGGCGGCGGAGTTTAGCCGACCTCGCGCGTCACGCGGCAGAAGAACGCCTTGAGATAGCGCGTCTCCGGGATGGCCGGGTGGACCGGATGGTCGGGCGACTGGCCGCCGGATTCCAGGATCTGCACGAAGCGGCCGGTGTGGCGGGCGGCCGTCTGGATCGCCGCCACCAGCTCCTCGGCCGCCAGATGGTACGAGCAGGAGCAGGAGACGAGCAGCCCCTCGCCCTCGATCAGACCGAGGGCGAGCTGGTTGAGCTTGCGGTACGCGGCCTGTCCCTGCGGGACGTCCTTCTTGCGCTTGATGAAGGCCGGGGGATCGAGCACCACGACGTCGAAGCGCTCGCCCCGCTCGTGCAGCGTCTTCATCGCCTCGAAGGCATCGGCTCGGATCGTCTCCAGCGCGACCCCGTTCGCCTGCGCGTTGCGCCGGGCGAAGTCGAGCGCCGTCTGCGAGGAATCGACGCAGCTCGCCGCGGCGGCGCCGGACTTGAGCGCGGTGACGGCCCAGGCGCCCGCATAGCTGCACACGTCCAGAACCCGCGCCCCCGGCCAGAGATAGCGCGTGAGGCGCGCCCGGTTGTGAGTCTGGTCGTAGAACCAGCCGGTCTTCTGTCCATGGGCGAGGGGCGCCGTGAAGCGAAGTCCCGCCTCGATGGCGGTGATCTCCTCCGGGATCTCCCCGAAAGCGGTCTGCGCCAGCTGCGGCAGCTGCTCGAGCTGCCGGGCCGCGGAATCGTTCTTCCAGTAGAGCCCCGCCGGCGAGAGCAGCTCGCGCACCGCCTCGACCACGGTGTCCTTCAGTGCCTCCATGCCGGCCGTCGCGATCTGCCCGACCAGCACATCGCCGTAACGGTCGAGAACCAGCCCCGGCAGGCCGTCCGATTCGCCGAACACGAGCCGGTAGCAGGGGTCGCGGTGGAGCCGCTCCCGCAGCGCGAGCGCCGCGCGCAGGCGCGCCTGGATCAGCTCGCGGCCGATGGGGAGGGCGGGGTTCCTGCTGAGGATCCGGGCGCAGATGAGCGCGTGCGGGTTGACATAAGCGTGCCCCAGGAACTGCCCGCGCTGCGACTTGATCTGCGCGAGATCTCCGGGCGCGAACGCCGCGAGCGGGGTGGCGTCGGAATCGATCTCGTTGCTGAAGACCCAGAGATGTCCCGAGGCCAGGCGGCGCTCTTCGCCGCGCTTGAGGCGCAGCTCGCGAACGCCGCCGCTATCGGCGCGAGAGGATGGGGAGGGCGAGGTCAAGGCGGGCTTCGATGGGCAATTCGGCGGCCGGCAGTATACAGAATTGACGATCGGGGTATTCTTCCGGGTTGCATGGACACCCGACACCTGAACCCGGACGGCAGCCCGAAATACACCAACCGGCTGCTCGCCGAGACCAGCCCCTACCTGCGCCAGCATGCGCACAATCCGGTCGACTGGTATCCGTGGGGCGAGGAGGCCTTCTCGCGGGCGCTGCGCGAGCGCAAGCCGATCCACCTCAGCGTCGGTTATGCCGCCTGCCACTGGTGTCACGTGCTCGCCGCCGAGAGCTTCGAGGACGAGGCCACGGCCCAGGTGCTGAACGAGCTGTATGTCAACATCAAGGTCGACCGCGAGGAGCGGCCCGACGTCGACCGGATCTATCAGATCGCGCAGCAGATGCTCACGCAGCGCGCCGGCGGCTGGCCCCTCACCCTGTTCCTTACTCATGACGACCGGCGGCCGTTCTTCGGCGGGACTTATTTTCCCAAGGAGGCGCGTTTCGGCCTGCCGGCCTTCAGGGATCTGCTGCTGCGCACGGCCCGCTACTACCACGAGCACGAGGCGGAGCTGCGGCAGCAGAACGAGGCGCTGATGTCCGCCTTCGCGCAGCTCGAGCCGCCGCCTCCGCAGCCGGATGCCGAGTTGAGCGACGCGCCGTTGCGCCTCTGCCGGCAGACGCTGGAGCGCACCTTCGATACCCGTTACGGCGGCTTCGGCGGCGCGCCCAAGTTCCCGCACCCCAAATCGCTGGAATTGCTGCTGCGGCACTGGCGCGCCGGGGCCGAGGATGAGACCCCG
The DNA here is from genome assembly GCA_027306985.1 of Gammaproteobacteria bacterium. Classification (GTDB taxonomy): domain Bacteria; phylum Pseudomonadota; class Gammaproteobacteria; order Steroidobacterales; family Steroidobacteraceae; genus 13-2-20CM-66-19. The sequence goes on from DAHUXV010000015.1 coordinate 8,878, forward strand.
GACCTGCATGCGCTCTACATGGCGGGGCTGACGCTGCGGCGCATGGCCGATGGCGGCATCAACGATCAGCTGGCGGGCGGGTTCTGCCGCTACTCGGTCGATGAGTACTGGATGATTCCGCACTTCGAGAAGATGCTCTACGACAGCGGGAGCCTGCTCGCGGTGTATGCCGACACGTACGTCGCGACCGGCGATGCCTTCTACGGCAGGGTGGCCGCGGAGACCGCCGATTGGCTGCGGCGCGAGATGCAGTCGCCCGAAGGCGGTTACTACTCGAGTCTGGATGCCGATTCGGAAGGCCACGAGGGCAAGTACTATGTCTGGGACAGGGACGAGGTGCGGGCGGCGCTGACGGCGGAGGAGTATGAGTCGTTCGCGGCCCGATACGGCCTCGATCGCGAGCCGAACTTCGAGGGCCGCTGGCACCTGCGGGTCTGCCGCTCCGTCGAGGACATCGCCCCCAGCCTCGGCCGCTCGCCGGATGCCGTCGAGTCGGCGCTGGCGGCTGCCCGCGGGAAGCTGTTGCGCATCCGCGAGAATCGCATTCGTCCCGGCCGGGACGACAAGATTCTCGCCTCCTGGAACGGCCTGACGATCCGCGGCATGGCCGTCGCGGCGCGGGCGCTCGGCCGCGAGGACCTGGCGCAGTCCGCGGCGCAGGCGCTCGACTTCGTGCGCGGCACGCTTTGGCGCGACGGACGGCTGCTTGCCACCTACAACGGCGGCCGGGCTCATTTGAACGCCTATCTCGATGACTACGCGCTGCTCGCGGATGCCGTGCTGGAGCTGCTCCAGGTCCGCTTCCGCGCGGATGACCTGCAATTCGCCCGCGAATTGCTCGAGGTGATCCTGCGGCACCACGCCGATGAGCGCGCCGGCGGGTTCTTCTTCACCTCCGATGACCACGAGCCGCTGATCCACCGGCCGAAGTCCTTCGCCGATGACGCCACCCCCGCGGGCAACGGCGTCGCGGCCTTCGCGTTGCAGCGCATGGGATACCTTCTCGGCGAGGCGCGCTACCTCGAGGCCGCGGAGCGCACCGTGCGGGCCGGATGGGCGGCGATGGAGAAGTACCCGCAGGCGCACGCGAGCCTGCTGGTCGCGCTCGAGGAGCTGTTGCAGCCGCCGGAGATCGTGGTGCTGCGCGGTGTCCCCGAGACGATCGAGACCTGGCGGCGCGAGCTCGCCAGGCTCTATTCGCCGCGGCGGATGGTGCTCGCCGTGCCGGCCGACGCCTCGGGGCTGCCGGCGGCGATTGCCGAGAAAGTCCCCAGGAGGGGGCCGGCCGTGGCCTATGTGTGCCGCGGCAGCGTCTGCGGCGAGCCCATCGGCTCCTTCGCGGACCTGGCGGAGGCGCTGCGTTGACGGACGCTAAAGAATTTCGACGGCGCCGCCGATCGCCGCCGTGTTGATGGTGAGCGTCCGCTCGGTGGCGAAGCGCTGCAGGTAGTTCGGGCCGCCGGCCTTCGGCCCCGTGCCCGACAGCCCCTGGCCGCCGAAGGGCTGCACGCCCACCACCGCGCCGATCATGTTGCGATTGACGTACGTGTTGCCGACGGGCAGCGCGCGGAACGCATGCTCCGCCATGCTCTCGAGCCGGCTGTGCACGCCGAGCGTCAGGCCGAAGCCGGTCGCGCGGATGGCGCCCAACACCTGCCCGAGCTCCTCGGCGCGATAGCGGAACACGTGCAGGATCGGGCCGAACTCCTCGGTCTTCAGCTGGTCCGGCGAGCCGAGCTCGAACAGCCGCGGGCCGAAGAAGTGACCGCTCGGCTCGCAATCCTCCACCGGACAGCAGTAGAGGAGCTTCGCCTCGCGTGTCATCCGCTGCGCGTGCCCGTGCAAGCGCTGCCGGGCGTCCGCGGAGATCACCGGACCGACGTCCGTTGCGGGATCGGCGGGGTCGCCGATTCTCAGGCACTTCATCGCGCCGATCAGCATCTCGAGGGTGCGGTCCGCGACGTCCTCCTGCAGGTAGAGAACGCGCAGCGCCGAGCACCGCTGCCCGGCACTGGTGAACGCGGAGGCGATCACGTCGTCGACGACCTGTTCCGGGAGGGCCGTCGCATCGGCGATCATCGCGTTCACCCCGCCGGTCTCGGCGATGAGCGGCACGATCGCGCCGTCGCGCGCGGCGAGAGTGCGGTTGATGGTCGCGGCGGTCGCCGTGGAGCCGGTGAACGCCACGCCGGCGAGCGCCGGATGCGTCAGCGCGGTGGCGCCGAAGAGCGGCCCGTCGGCCGGGGCAAGCTGCAGCACATCGCGCGGAATTCCCGCCTCGTGCAGGAGCCGGGTCATCGCGTGCGCGACCAGTGTCGTCGCCGGCGCCGGCTTGGCAATCACCGCATTGCCGGCCATCAGCGCCGCGGTGACCTGTCCGGTGAAGATGGCGAGCGGAAAATTCCACGGGCTGATGCAGGCAAACACGCCCCGTCCCTGGAAGGAGAGCAGATTCCGCTCTCCCACCGGCCCTTCGAGCTCCCGCGGGGCGGCGAAGAGCTCCCGGCCGCGCCGGGCATAGTAGCGGCAGAAGTCCGCCGCCTCGCGGATTTCCGCGATCGCATCGGGCAGGGTTTTCCCGGCCTCGCGGACCAGCAGGTGGAGGAAGAGACCGCGGTGATCCTCCAGCAGCTGCGCGGCCTGCTCCAGGCACGTTGCGCGGTGCTCGGCGGGCGTCGCATCCCACGCGCGCTGGGCCCGCGCACCGCTCGTCATCGCGGCTGCGATCTGCGCCTCCGTCGCATCCCGCGTGAGCCCCACGACTTGCGCGGCATCGGCCGGCGAGCACACCGGCACGGCAGGCTGGATCGCCTCGCCCGCGCTCAGAATCGGGCCGCCGCGGCAGGGCAGGGCCGCGGCCGCCCGGAGCTCCTCCTGCAGCGCCGCGAGCTCGTCCGGGTTGCCGAAATCCGCCCCTCGGGAATTGCACCGCGCGCGGAAGAGCTCGCGCGGCTCGCGGATCCGCGGCGGAGCGGCCTCGCCCGAGGCCGAGGCGGCCGCCGAGGAATCGGGAATGACGTTGCCCATGACTTGACCCACGACCTGCTCCACCGGAGTGTCTTTGTTGAGAAAGTGATGCACGAACGAGGTGTTGGCGCCGTTCTCGAGCAGCCGGCGCACGAGATAGGGCAGCAGCTCCTCGTGGGTGCCGACCGGCGCGTACACGCGCACCGGCGGAAAGTCCGCCAGGTCGGCCCGGACCGCGTCATAGAGCGCCTGCCCCATGCCGTGCAGACGCTGGAACTCGTAAGCCGCTCCCGGCGGCGCCATCCCCGCGACCGCGGCCACGGTCAGCGCGTTGTGCGTGGCGAACTGCGGGTAGATGACATCGAGCGCGCCGAAGAGCCGCCGCGCGCAGACGAGGTAACCGGCATCGGTCGCGGCCTTCGAGGTATACACCGGGAAGCTGTCGAGCCCTCGCTCCTGGGCGCGCTTGATCTCCGCATCCCAATAAGCGCCTTTGACCAGCCTCACGGTCATGCGCCGGCCGCTCCCGCGGGCGAGCTCCGCGACCCAGTCCAACACCCGCGGCGCCCGCCGGGCATAGGCCTGAACGGCGAGTCCGAGACCGTCCCAGCCGCGCGTTTCCGCATCGGCGGCCAGAGCCTCGATGACATCGAGCGACAGGTCGAGCCGATCCGCCTCCTCGGCATCGATGGTCAATCCGATTCCGGCGGCGCAGGCGCTGCGGGCGAGGATGAGCATCTTCGGAACGAGGCTCTCCATCACCCGGGCACGCTGCGTCAGCGTGTAACGGGGCTCCAGCGCCGAGAGCTTCACCGAGATGCCCGACCGGCGGTGCACGGAGTCGGCGGGCTGCGAGCGCAGCGCATTGATCGCACTCGCGTACGAGGTGAAATAGCGCTCCGCATCGGCTTCGGCCCGCGCGCCTTCGCCGAGCACGTCGAACGAGCAGAGCGAGAGCTCCCGGTCACGACGGCCCCGGGCAAGGGCCGACTCGATCGATTCGCCGACGATGAACGCCCGCCCCATCAGCCTCATGCCGCGCCGCAGAGCGCCGCGCACGAGCGGCACCACGACCGGCGAGAGCACCGGCCGGCGGCCATCCTCCCGGAAGGAGGTGCCCGCGTCGGGCAAGAGCCGGCTCGCCGCGCCGAGCAGCGCGATCGACAGCCGTGCGGTGAGGTCGGTGGTGCCCGGTCTGCCGTCGCGCAGGGCGGCCAGCCGCTCGGCGATCAGGCGGTCGGCGCATCGATTGTCGGGGGTGCGCAGTAGCGCCTCGGCGAGGCTCATCAGGGCCTTGCCCTCCCGGCTGTCGAGCGGAAACTGCTCCAGGAGCGATTCCGCGAGCGGCCGGGATCGCGACTGCGCGCGAGCCGCCTCGATCCAGCCCATGGCGCGGCTGCGGGCCGCCTGGAGGGCGTCCTTCTGAGGCATCAGCGCCGCACGCATTTCCTCGATCGCCTCCGCCTCGGGGCGCAGCGTGGCCGTGCGGATGCGCTCGCGCAGACTGCCGAGATCGCGCTCCTCGGGCCGGAGGGCCGAACGGGTCTCGGGTATTGCAGCCATGATGATCGGTGATCCGCTGTGAGCTAGTTGATTGCGCTCATTTTACGAGGTGCTCCAGAGGATATTTTTACGTTTTGGCAGCATTGGCAGTAGACTTTACTGCCATGTCGCCGAAAGACGCCGCCGGACAGCACAAACCACCCCCCGGGGCGAGCCGGCCGCTCGACCGCATCGACCGGAAGCTTCTCGCCCGCCTCCAGCAGGACGGTCGGATCCCGGTGTCGCAGCTTGCGCGGGAGGTCAATCTCACGGTCACGCCGACCCTGGAGCGGGTGCGGCGGCTCGAGGCCGGCGGCTTCATCGCCGGCTATTTCGCGCGGCTCGATCCCCGCAAGCTCGGCCTCGGTCTGCTGGCTTACGTGGAGGTCTCACTGGACCGCACCACGCCCGAGGCCTTCGATCACTTCAAGGAAGTCGTGCGCGCCCACGACGAGATCATGGAATGCCACATGGTCGCGGGCGGCTTCGACTATCTGCTCAAGGTGCGCGTCAAGGACATGGAGGCCTACCGCAACCTTCTCGGCGACACCATCGCCTCCGTGCGCGGCGTGCAGCAGACGCACACCTATTTCGTCATGGAGGAAGTCAAATCGACCCACGCGATCATGATGCCGGAGTCATAGCCGGACGCGTCTGCAAACGTGCCGGCTGACGTTGTAGATAACGGAACCAACGACGTCAATTCTCGACCAAATTATGGGATTACGCGGGGATCGAGACTTCTCTGCTGGCTCTGCTCGTGCTCCAATGTTGCGTCGATGGCCTGTCGGTGCGCTATGGAGGCCGGCACGTATGCACGCGTTGAGAGAGGATCTTGAGATGGAAGATGGTGTTGCGCGGCTCGAGCCGCGGGTCGCAAGAATCGAGGCCGACGTCGCACAGCTGAACTCCCGCCTTGCAGGAGTCGAGGTCGACGTGCGCGACCTGCGGAAGTCGATGGATCAGAAGCTCGACAAGGTGGATGCGAGATTCGACAAGGTAGATGCCAGGTTCGATAAAGTGGATGCCAGGTTCGACCGACTGGAGGCCAAGCTGGACGTCGCGTTAGAGAAGCTGGACGTCAAGATCGACAGGGTTGATGCGAAGTACGAAAGGAAGCTCGAGGCGCTCACCACCCGCCGCTTCACCCTGTGGATCACGGTGCTCTCATCGGCTGCGACCATGGTGGCGGCCGCATTGGCGGTAATCTTCAGCGCTGCGCACGGGCACTGATTGGCGTCATCGTGCTGCCGGCGGAACTGATCAGTCGGAGAGTCCGACTGATCAGACGATGCCCGGTATCGGCGCCCGCACCCGCTGCGCGTACGTGTCGTAGACCGTGCGTGCGGCGGCAGGCTAACGCCGCGCTCCCAGCGGCGCGAGCATCTGCGAAAGCTCCTCGGGGCTGATATGGAAATGCTCGCAGACGCGACCCCAGAGCATCGCCGTCGGCACGTTGCGATCGCCTCGCTCCTTCTGCGTCTCATGCAGAACGTACAACACGATGCGCTCGCGCCGGCTCAGGCCGTCGCGGGCATCCGGCAGGTTCGCGAGCCCCGGCGGCACGTCAGCCATGTTTTGCTCGATCGATGCGTTTCATTGCGTCGAGCGCGGATGCCTGCAGCCCGACCGCGTCAATCCAGCAGCGCCCTGATCGAGGCCGGCACGGGCCCGAGCTCCTGCAGCATCAGGAAGCCCGGCGCGTCCACCGGCGGCCACACTGCGGCCGGCTCGATCGGCTGGCCGGTGTCCTGCCTCACCGGCCAGTAGGGCGCGCGTCCGCGACCCCTCACGCCAGACGCTCCGCGATGAGCGCGCGCGCCATGTCGAAATCGACCTCTCCGCGAAGGCGGCGATCGTCCAGCTCCGCCAGGATTGCCGCCTGCACGGCCCCGCGACGCAGCGCCTCGGCGTAGGCGATCTCCGGGTGGAACATCACCATGGAGTAGCGCGGGATGAAGCGGTCGGGGAAGCGGCGCTCGAGCTCCATGGCGAGCGCCTTGCGCCGCACATAGGCCGGATCGCGCACCGTGTCGCGCATCTCGACGTAATTCTCGAGCGCCATCCGTGCGATGGCGGCCGTGTCGGGGAGGCGCGCGCGCTCGAAATCGGCGAAGAGCGCATCCCAGCTGTCGTGCCGGTCCAGAAGGCCGTCGAGGACGAGGCAATCCTCGAACGCCGCATTCATGCCCTGGCCGTGGAAGGGAACGATGGCATGGGCGGCATCGCCGAGGAGCAGCACCTGCTCGCCGAGGTGCCACGGGCCCGTGTAGACGGTGCCGAGCTGACCTTGGGGATGACTCGCGAAGTCCTCGAGGAGGCGCGGCATCAGCCGCGCCGCATCCGCGAACTGCGTCTGAAAGAGCGTGCGAACCTGATCGGGACCGGTCAGCGAGTCGAAGCTGTCGGCGCCGCTGCGCGCCAGGAAGAGCGTGGCCGTGAAGCTGCCGTCGGTGTTAGGCAGGGCGATGAGCATGAAGCCGCCGCGCGGCCAGATGTGAAGGGCGTGGGGCTCCAGCGGGTGGCGCCCGCCGGGCGCCGCAGGGAGGGTCAGCTCTTTGTAATCGTGATCCAGCCGATCCTCCCGCACCTCGACGAGCCCGGCGGCGGCGAGACTCGAGCGGATGGCCGATCCCGCGCCATCGGTCGCGAAGGTCGGTGCAATCGGCACATTGCACTCGCTCCCCGTGCTCTCATCGCGGAAGCGCAGCGCACCTGCCTCGGGCTGAGCGGCGAGGCAGGTCCACCGGAATCGCAGCCGGACCCGCGGATGCCGCGCCGCTTCCTCGATCAGGGCCCGGTTGAGGTCGGCGCGGCTGACGGAGTAGATGACCTCCTCCTGGCGCTGGCCGTAGGGGTGGAGCTGCGTCTCGCCCGGGAGCGAATGGACCATGCGCCCCCGCATGGGGATCAGGAGCGGACGGATGCGCTCCATCATGCCGGCGCGCTCGAGCGCCGCGATCCCGCGCGAGGCCAGGGCGAGGTTGATCGAGCGGCCGCGCTCGCTCCCGGCGAGCCGCGGATCCGATCTTCGCTCGTAGACAGCCACCGCGAAGCCGCGGCGCGCCAGGAGGAGGGCGAGCAGCGCGCCTGCCAGCCCCGCGCCGACGACGTTGACCGGCCGATCCGCGAGGAGCGTCACGGCTCGAGGCGCAGCGCCTGCGCGAGCGCCTCGGCGCCGCGCAAGACCTCTGCGAAGGTGTTGTACAAGGGAATGGGCGCCAGGCGGATCGTATCGGGCTCGCGCCAGTCGCCGATGACGCCCTGGGCGGTCAGAGCGTCGAAGATGCGCCGGCCGCGCCCCTGCGGCCCCGTGATGCGAACGGACAGCTGACACCCGCGCGCGTCGGCGGCTCGCGGCGTGATGAGCTGAGCGCCGGGAGTCAGACGGCCGAGGAGATACTCCAGATAGCCGGTGAGCGCCACCGACTTCTGCCGCAGCCGCGGCAGCCCCGCCTCACCGAAGAGCGCGAGCGAGGCGATGAGCGGCGCGGCCGAGAGGATCGGCGGATTGCTGATCTGCCACCCCGCGGCGCCGGTGGCGGGGCGGAACTCCGGTCCCATGCGAAAGCGCGTGGCGGGCTCGTGGCCCCACCACCCGGCAAGGTGGGGACGGTCGTGCCGCTCGTGGACGAAGCAGCCGCCGATCGCGCCGGGACCCGCATTCAGGTACTTGTAGCTGCACCAGACGGCGAAGTCGGCCTCGATGTCGTGCAGGGCGAGCGGCACGTTGCCGATGGCGTGCGCGAGGTCGAAGCCGGCGATGCATCCGGCGCGATGCGCGGCCTGCGCGATCCTGCCGAGATCGAAGGCCTGCCCTGTGCGGTACTGGACGCCCGGCCACAATACGAGGGCGACGCTCGCACCGTGCTCCTTCAAGTACGCCTCGACGCTCTCCTCGGGAATGGTGTCGGCGCCCTCCTTAGGAGCCAGCTCCACCAGCGCGTCCCGCGGATCGAGCCCCCGCCAGGCGATCTGCGAGGCGACGGCGTGCCGATCGGAGGAGAACGCGCCCGCCTCGATGAGGATGCGGCGGCGGCGCCCGCCCGGCCGGTAGAACGCGGCGAGCAACAGGTGCAGGTTGACCGTCAGCGAGCTCATCGCCACCACCTCGCCGGGCCGGGCGCCCGCGAGGGCCGCCAGACCGTCGCGCAGGTTCTCGTGGTACGGGATCCAGGGCCGGTGCGCATGCTCATGGCCCTGGACCGCGAGCTGCGCCCAGTCGTCGAGCTCCTCCATGACGATGCCGCGGGCGGCGAGCGGCATCAGTCCGAGCGAGTGCCCGCACAGGTACGCGAGCGGCTTGCCGCCGGCGCTGCGCGGCAGGGCGAAGCGCTCGCGAAAGTCGCGCAGCGGGTCGCCCTCATCGAGGCGGCGGGCGCATTGCGGTGTCGGCTCGAAAGTCATGAAGCGGGGCGGCGCCTCAGGCGGCCAGACGATAGAGGAGCGGCCGGCTGGGCACGGCATCGCCGTTGATGGCCGGCACCTGAAGCTGCAGGAAATAGGCGCCGTCCGCGATATCTTGCGCGACGTACGCCAGTTCCGTGATCGTGCACTGGGGCCGCGCCGCGTGGGCGAGCGATGACTCTCCGGGAGGCAGCCCGAAAAAAATCCGGTGCGCCGTGAGCCGCCCCTCATCGTGCGCGCGGTCGATCGAGGGCAGGTCCACCACCAGATGCTCGATGCCGCGCTCGACGAGGTGCAGCGCCGCCTCGCGTGTGAGGTACGGCGGTGTGGTGTCGGTGTAGTCCTGTGTGCGCTTGGCGGGCGCGTTGGGAAGCGTGCGGATCACGAGGGCTCGCGGGACAAGCGGCGGCTCGGCCGGCCAGCCCGCCTTAAGCGCGGCGCGCGTCACCAGGCGATCGTCCGCGTGCGGCGCCGGATCGGAGCTCTCGCGCGTCTGGCCGGGAGGCACGGGCGTCGCGGAAAGCACCAGCGCCGGCATGAGGCCCCGCGGAACGATGCGGTGCGCGTGCAGCGGCTCCCGTGTCAGGTGTCCGGCACACTCGGTATGCGTCCCGTGGCAGTGGGGAATCAGCGTGATCGACTCGCAGTTGCAGCTCGCGCCGCGCGCCACCGAGCCGGAAAAGCCCGGGACCGAGAACGGCCGCGAGCCGGCGCGCGGCGCGCCGAAGTGACGCGCCTGGGGTCCCTCGAAGTCGAGCTCCACGCTGAGATCGAGCGGGTGCGCCAGATCGAGGCGCACCTCACGCCCGTCCATCGCGAAGCGTGCATTCACCCTGGGCGCTCCAGCACCGCGCCGCAGTGCGAGCAGGTGCGCCACTGCCGGCTGGCGTGGAAGCGCTCGAACACCGGCGGCAGCTGCTTCTCGATATCGGTGAGCTCGATGAAATCCTCGTGCAGCAGGCTGCCGCAGCGCTCGCAGTACCACTGAAAGCCATCGCGCTCGCCCGCGAGGCGCCGCCGCTCGACCACGAGGCCGACGGTGCCGGCGGGGCGCTGCGGCGAATGCGGCACGTTCGCGGGCAGCAGCAGGATCTCTCCCTGTCGGATCGGCACATCCACCCGGCGGCCGTCCTGCATGGTCTTGAGGACGATGTCGCCCTCCAGCTGATGGAAGAACTCCTGTCCGGGATCGACGTGATAATCCTGCCGTGAGTTGGGACCGCCGATCACCATGATGATGAAGTCGCCGTCCTCGAACACTCGCTTGTTGCCCACCGGAGGCTTGAGAAGCTGCCGGTGGCGATCGATCCAGTCGTGCAGGTTGAGCGCTTGCAGGGGCTTCATCCCGGACTCCTCACTCGTCGGGCTCTTGATAGCCGTTGCACGGCACCGAAATTGGCACCTGGCCGCCGTCGAGATCGACCGCCGTGAGCGTGCCGCCCCAGACGCATCCGGTGTCCAACCCGATGACATCCTCGCGCAGGATGAGACCCAGCGCCGACCAGTGCCCGAAGACGACGCGGGTGCCCCGCGTGCCGCGGTTGCCGACATCGAACCAGGGCAGCCACGGCGAGCCCGGCGCGGGCGGCTTGCCCTTCATGCGCAGGTCGATTCGTCCTTCGCCGGTGCACACGCGCATGCGCGTCAGCACATTGATGGCGAAGCGCAGGCGATCGGTACCCTCGAGGTCCGCGCTCCAGTGGTCCGGCTCATCGCCATACATGTGATCGAAGAGGTTGCGCGGGTCATGGCGCAGCGCGTATTCGACCTCGCGCGCCAGTCCCAGCGTCGTTTCGACCGTCCACTGGGGCACGACGCCGGCGTGTACCAGCAGGTCGCCGCCCTCGAAATGCGCCAGCGGCCGTGTCGCGAGCCACTCGAGCAGCGCGTCCCGGTCGGGTGCGCGCAGGATCTCATCCAGGGTGTCGGCGCGGCGGGCGGGGCGGCAGCCGCACGCGATCGCGAGCAGGTGCAGGTCGTGATTGCCGAGGACCACGACCGCGTTGTCCCCGAGCGCGCGCACGAAACGCAGGACCTCGAGCGAGCGGGGACCGCGGTTCACCAGGTCGCCGACGAGCCACAGCCGGTCGCGATCGGCGCGGAACCCTATGCGGGCGAGGAGAGATCGCAGCTCGTCACAGCACCCCTGGATGTCGCCGATGGCATGCCGGCTCACTGGAGGATTCCGGGAATCGCCAGCCGGAAAGGGGGGATGGGCGCATCGAAGCGCTGCCCTTCGGCATCCACCATCTGATAGCTGCCTTCCATCGTGCCGACGGGCGTCTCCAGGACGGCGCCGCTCGAGTACCGAAAGCCCTGCCCCGGCGCGAGCCGCGGCTGCTCGCCGACGACGCCCTCGCCGCGGACTTCCTTCACCTTCCCGTTGGCATCGGTGATGATCCAGTGCCGCGTCAGCAGCCTGGCCGTGCGCTGCCCCTCGTTGCGGATGGTGATCGTGTACGAGAAGACGTATCGCTGCTCGCCGGGGCTCGATTGCTCGTCGAGGTAGGCCGTGGCGACCTGAACACGGATCTTGTGCGGCTCCTGGCTCATGAGGCGGGATTTTACCCGGACGAGGTTTTGCCGACCCGCACCGCGAGCACGTCGCAGGGCGCGGCATGCAGCACGGTGTCTTCGGTGAAATTCACCATGATCGAGAGGCCGTGGCGCTCACGGCTGCCGAGCACGATGAGATCGATCTGCCGCTCGCGTGCGACCCGCACGATCTCCGCCTTCACGTTGCCGGACTCCACGCGGTGAGCGGCGCCCGGCAGCCCCAGCTCCTGCGCGAGCGCGGCGAGGCGCTCACGCGCCCGCGCGAGCAGCTCGTCCTCGATGCGCACCGCGGGCATCAGAGTCTCACCCATCGGCTCGACCGGCATGAACTCCACGACGTGCAGCAGCTCGAGCTCCGCGCCCAGGGTTGCCGCGAGGTCGCTCGCGCGCCTGCCGATCTGCAGGCTGTACTCGGTCAGATCGACCACGAGCAGGATTCGACGGTAAGGGTATGTGGACATGAGCCGGCCCTCGACGAAGCCACAGGCACAGGGAGGTGCCCGCCGCCGCAGGCGGCGAGCGGCGGGCAAAAGTCGCGTCTTTTGCCCGTTGCCGCGCCGGGCCCGGGCAGGAGCCCGGATCCAGTGCTTGGGGACAATGCTATCTCAGCGCGGGCTGGACGGCAGCTCTACCGCACCTGCGATGGCATTGAAGAGCGCCGGCGAGACCGTTTCCGGCCGCGTGCCCGGATCAACCCCGCAGCGCTCGATCTGCTCCGCCGTGGCCAGCCCGCGCAAAGCATTGCGCAGCGTCTTGCGCCGATGGGAGAAGGCTGCGGCCACGATGCCGGGGAATGCCGGACTCACCGCAAATGGCGGCTCGGGCCGGACCGTGAGCCGCGCGACGGCCGACCACACCCGCGGCGGCGGCTGGAAGGCTCCGGGACCCACGTCGAACAGCCGCTCGACCTGCACCCAGGGCCAGAGCATCACCGTCAGGCGCCCGTATGCGGAATCGCCCGGCCGGGCGGCCATGCGGGCGATGACCTCGCGCTGCAGCATCACGTGCAGGTCCTTGATGTGAAGGACGCTCTGCAGGAGATGAAAGAGCAGCGGCGTGGAGATGTTGTAGGGAAGATTGCCGACGACCCGCAGCGGCCGGCCGCGCTGCCGGGCGAGCGCGCCGAAGTCGATCCGCAGCGCGTCCGCATTGTGCAGAGTGAGGCGCGGCTCGCCGCCCCATCGCTCGCGCAGGAGCGCGGCGAGATCGCGGTCGATCTCGATCGCATCGAGCGTGCCGCAATCGGACTCCAGCAGCCGGCCCGTGAGCGCCCCGCGGCCGGGGCCGATCTCCACCAGGGCGTCGCCGCTCCCTGGGGCGATCGCGGCCGCGATCCGCTCGATCACGGCGGGATCGTGCAGGAAATGCTGGCCGAAGCGCTTCCTGGCCCTGCCCGCGGATGGCCCCTGCGGCATCACGCGGCTCGCGCGGCGAGCCGCATCGCGAGCTCGATGGCCGCGCCCATGCTCCCCGGGTCCGCCCGGCCGGTGCCGGCGAGGTCGAGCGCCGTGCCATGGTCCACCGAAGTCCGCAGGATCGGCAGTCCCAGCGTCACGTTCACCGCGCTCTGGAAGCCCGCATGCTTGATCACCGGCAGGCCCTGATCGTGGTACATGGCGAGCACCACGTCGAAGTCCGCGAGCACGGCGGGCACGAAGGCGGTGTCCGCGGGCAAGGGTCCGGCGATCCGCAGCCCGCGGTCGCGCATGCGGGCGATCGCCGGCGCGATGACGCGGATCTCCTCGTCTCCGAGGTGGCCGCCCTCGCCGGCGTGGGGATTGAGGCCGCAGACTGCGATTCGCGGCCTGCCGATGCCCCACCATCGGGTCAGATCCCGGTCGAGGATCTCCAGCACCTCGCACAGCAGCTCGACGGTGATTGCGGCGCTGACCCGCGCGAGCGGCAGGTGTGTCGTGGCCAGCGCAACCCGCAGATCGGCGGTCGCCAGCATCATCACCGGCCGCGATGCGCCGGTGCGCCCGGCCAGGAATTCCGTGTGGCCGGTGAACGGAATGCCGGCGTCGTTGATCACGCCCTTGTGGACGGGCGCGGTGACGATTGCCGCGAACTCACCGCCGAGCGCCCCGTCGCAGGCCCGCTCGAGCAGGCGCAGGACGTAGGGACCGTTGCGCGCGTCCAGGCGGCCCGCCACCGCGGGCACCGGCAGCGGATGGTGCTCCACCGCGAGAGTGCCCGGTACGTGGCGGCGGGAGGCCCGCTCGTACGGCCGCAGCTCGATCTTCATTCCCAGAGTCCGGGCACGCTCGGCCAGCATCTGCCGGTCGGCCAGGCAGACGAGGTCGCAGTCGAGCGGCCGCAGGGCCGCCGCCAGGCAAACGTCGGGGCCGATGCCCGCGGGCTCCCCGGAGGTCAGGGCGATGCGCGGCGGCACGGCGCCCGCGGCCTCAGCCGGCCATGACTTTCACGTAGGCGTCATCGCGCAGGCGCTGCAGCCATTCCTCGGTGTCCTCGTCGGCCTTGCTGGCGCGGATCGCCTCCATCGCATTCAGCCGTTTGACTTCCTGCGTCTCATCATGGTTGCGGCGCCCGAGGAGCTGCACGATGTGCCAGCCGAATCGCGTCTTGAACGGCTGGCTGATCTCGCCCGGCTTCAGCTTGGCGACGACCGCGGCGAACGTCGGATCGAAGACATCGGGGCTCTCCCAGCCGAGATCGCCGCCGTTCGAGGCGGAGCCCGGATCCTGCGAGTCGGCGGTCGCCGCGACCGCGAAGGCCTCCTTGCCGCTCAGAATGAGCTGCCGGATCTTCTCCAGGCGCTGCCGCACGGTCGCATCGTCCTGCAGCGCATTGGTCTTCAGGAGGATGTGGCGGACGTGCACCTGCGGCACGATGTCCTTCTTCGCCGGGCTGCGGACCTCATTGAGCCTGACGAGGTGGAATCCCGTGGGACTGCGCACCGGCGGAGCCACCTGGCCGGGCTTGAGGCGCATGATGATGTTGGTGAGGAACGTGGGCAGCTCCGAGCCTTTGCGCCAGCCGAGCGAGCCGCCCTTCAGGGCGTCCTCGCTATTGGAATACGCCACGGCGAGGCTGGCGAACTTCTCCCCCTTCTCGGCGCGATGGTAGACGTCCTCGGCGGTCTGCTGCGCCGTGGCGATCTGCGCCGGCGTCGCATTCGGGGGCACGGCGATCAGGATGTGCGAGACGTTGTATTCCTCATTGGCCGAGGGCTGCTTGGCTTGTCGGGCGAGGAACTGGTCGATCTCACGGGGTGTGACCACGATCCGCTGCAGGACGTCGCGCTGGCGCAACAGCCCGATCGTGAGCTGCTCGCGCATCTCGTTGCGGTAGCTCGCGTAATCGATCCCCTGCTGAGCGAGTACCGTCGGCAGATCGGCGAAGGGGATGTGGTTGCGCTGCGCGACGTCGGCGAGCGCGGCGTTCAGCTGGTCGTCGGAGATCGTGATGCCGTCCTGCTTCGCCTGCTGCAGCTCGATCCGCTGCATGACCAGGCGATTGAGCACCTGCTTGCGCAATACGCTCTGCGGCGGCAGCGCCATGTGCTGCGCCTGCAGCTGCTCCTTGACCTGCTGCAGCTGATCGTGGACGTCGCTCTCCAGCACCACGCCGTCATTGACCACGGCGGCGATACGGTCGAGGAGCGCCCCCTGGGTGGAGAGCTCCCGGGTTTGCGCCAGCGCCACGCCCGGTGAGGCCAGGGGGATGACGAGGGCGCTCAGAATCAATGCCAATAGCCGCCGCATGCGCTCAGGATCCTCGGTGGAGCGGCCCTAGGGGGCCGAAA
>DAHUXV010000020.1 GCA_027306985.1 Gammaproteobacteria bacterium
TGGAGGTGGTGCCCGCGAGCCAGGTCGTCGCGATGAGCGAGAGCCCGCGCGAGGCCATCCGCCACAAGAAGGACTCCTCCATGCGGGTCGCGGTGGAGCTCGTCAAGAGCGGCCGCGCCGCCGCCTGCGTGAGCGCCGGCAACACCGGCGCGCTCAATGCCATCGCGCATTTCGTCCTGAAGACCCTGCCCGGCGTCGAGCGGGCCGCCATCATCTCGGCGATCCCGGCCGCCCACGGGCACACCCACATGCTCGATCTCGGCGCCAATACCAAGGCGACGCCGGAGCAGCTGCTCCAGTTCGCCGCGATGGGCGCGATCATCTCGCGCGATGTGTACGGGCTCGCCGCGCCGAGGATCGGCCTGCTCAACATCGGGGAGGAGGACATCAAGGGACATGAGGTGGTCCAGGCGGCCCATGCCCTGCTGGCCACGACCCACCTCAATTATGTCGGGTTCGTCGAGGGCGACGACATCTTCTCCGGCGACGTCGATGTGGTGGTCACGGACGGCTTCACGGGGAACGTCGCCCTGAAGACCATGGAAGGCGCCGCCGGCCTGATCGCCGATCGCATGCGCCGGGAGTTCCGCGCGTCCTTCATGGGCCGTCTGGCGGGGCTCGCCGCCCGCCCGGTGCTGCGCCGGGTGGCCGCCAGCCTCGATCCGCGCAGGTATAACGGCGCCTGCATGGTCGGCCTGACCGGCATCGTGGTAAAAAGCCACGGCAGAGCCGACGGTGTGGCCTTCGCCAGGGCCATCATCACCGCGGCTCTCGCCGCGCGTCGCGGACTGACCGCGCACATTGCACAAGCGCTCGCAGCACAGGGAGCCGGAACAGCACAGGGTTCGACAACTTGAAGTATTCGCGCATCGCGGGCACCGGCTCGTATCTTCCGGAGAAGGTTCTCACGAACTTCGATCTCGAGAAGATGATGGATACCAGCGACCAATGGATCCGGGAGCGGACCGGCATCGAGCGGCGGCACATCGCCGCCAGCGGCGAGACCACGGTCGACCTGGCGGAGCGCGCCGCGCGCGCCGCCCTGGATGCCGCGGGCGTGCGGCCGGCCGACGTCGATTTCATCGCCTTCGGCACCACCACACCCGACATGGTCTTCCCCAATTGCGGCGCGCTGCTGCAGGCACGGCTCGGCTGCCGCGGCGCCCCGGCCTTCAGCGTGGAGACCGCCTGCAGCGGCTTCATGTACGCGCTGTCCATCGCGGACAAGTTCGTGCGCTTCGGCGACGCCCGCCGGGCGCTCGTGATCGGCGCCGAGACGCTCTCGCGCATCACGGACTGGAGCGACCGCTCGACCGCGGTGTTGTTCGCGGACGGAGCGGGCGCGGTGGTGCTCGAGGCCGCGGAGCAGCCCGGGATCCTCTCGACTCACGTGCACGCCGACGGCTCGTACAAGGATCTTCTCTACTGCGGCGGCGGGATCGCCGCCGGGAGCGACGCGGCCAAGGCCCGCCGCACCATCACCATGACCGGGAGCGAGGTGTTCAAGATCGCGGTGAGCACGCTCGGCCGCGCGATCGACGAGGCGCTCGCGGCCAATGCGCTCGACCGCTCGGCCATCGACTGGCTGGTGCCGCACCAGGCGAATCTGCGCATCATCCAGGCCACGGCGCGCAAGCTCGATCTGCCGATGGAGCGCGTCATCACCACGGTGCAGGACCACGGCAACACCTCCGCGGCCTCCGTCCCCCTCGCCCTCGATGCAGGCGTGCGCGACGGCCGGATCAAGCGCGGGGAGCTGCTGCTGCTGGAAGCCTTCGGCGGCGGAGTGACCTGGAGCTCCGCCCTGATCCGTTATTGATCGGCTGAAAGCCGCCTGCGGCGCTTTTGGCGGCCAGCCCTGGGGCTCATCTCGCCTCGCGGCCGTTTCCCGGGGCACTTCCTCCGGCGTCAGCGGATCTCGGGGCGGAACGGTCCGGGGCCGCTGACCCGTTGGCTTTCGGGCCAACCCGGAGAAGGCGCTTCCCGGGCCGCTGCCGGCCCGAAAGCGCATCGAATCCCCTGTCCGGCGGGCTGGCCGCGCAAAGCGGCGGGATGCCGCTCCTGGCGCCGGGAAACCAAAGAAAAACGCCGCGCGAGTGCGCGGCGTTCTTTGAAGAGAGCGGGAACGCTCTTACTTCGAGATCGACCGCTTGAACATGCGGTTGATCTTCTCGTTGGTCGCATCGACCGCCGACTGGGCGGCCTGAGCGGCAGCAAGCGCCTGGTTCGCAGTGCTCTGCGCACCGCTGGCCGCCTGGCTGGCCGACTGGGCGGTGCTCTCCGCCTGATCCGCCGAGCTCTTCGCGGCCGACACCTGCGATTGCAGCTGCGCAACCTGCGACTTCAGATCAGCGATATCGGACTGCATCGGCTTGAGGTCCTGGCAACCTACAAGGCCCACCACCAAAGCTGCGGCAGCAGCCACCTTGACAACACTCGCGCACTTCATACAAGTCCCCTTCTGGGTTGTTGATTCGGGAGGTCCTGAGAACGCAATGCAAAGGCGGCGTGCAAGCGCTCCGCCGCCGTTGCAGCACGCAACTGCACCAAATTTGCGGCGGGAATGCAACTCCATACGCCACTTTGTCTTTGAGTCGCGACAGTTGCGGGGCGGTCCGCCAGGCGGTAGGGGATGGGCTCGAGGGAGGCACTATGGAGGTGCGGTGCCGCCGGGATGCCCCCCGTGGGGGCTGGCCGGAGAGGGCCGGCCGGGTAACGCGGGCAGCGGGGTAGCGAGCGGGGCGGCGGGTAGCCGGATGAGCGGACTTGTCAGAGCTGCGTTGGCGTGGCCGTCGCATTTTCACCACGAAGCGGCTGGAAGAGGGGCTTGCCATTGGGCTTCATCTGGATATAATCTCAGCATTGTATAAATGAACAGGCAGCGCAAGATGTCCGACCTCACCCCGCGACAGATGCAAATCCTGCGCCTCGTCCAGCGCTTCATCGCCGAGACCGGCATGCCTCCCACCCGGGCGGAGATCGCCCGCGAGCTCGGCTTCAGGTCCCCCAATGCCGCCGAGGACCACCTGCGCGCGCTTGCCCGCAAGGGTGTCATCGCGCTGGTGCCGGGCGCCTCGCGCGGCATTCAGCTGAAGGACACCATCCGCGAGCAGATGGGCCTGCCGCTCATCGGGCGCGTCGCCGCCGGCAAGCCGATCTTCTCGGAAGAGAACTTCGAGACCCGCCTGCAGATCGATCCGGCCATCTTTCAGCCGCGGCCGCATTACCTTCTCAAGGTCACCGGCATGAGCATGAAAGGTGCCGGCATTCTCGACGGGGACCTGGTTGCGGTTCACCGTACGGCGGAGGTGCGCAGCCGTCAGATCGTGGTGGCGCGCCTGGAGAACGAGGTCACCGTCAAGCGCTATCGTCAGGAAGGCTCCGTCGTCTGGCTGATGCCGGAGAACAGCGACTTCGAGCCGATCAAGGTGGACCTCAAGGAGCAGCCGCTGCTCATCGAGGGCATCGTGGTCGGCGTGCTGCGCCGCGGCAAGACCCACGGACTCATTTAAATGCCCCGGCCCCCGCCATGTCCCGGGATCTCTCCGGCCTCCTCGAGCATCCCGCCATCTGGCGCGGCCGCAGCGCCGCACGGGTGCGGACGCTCCCCACCGGTTTTGCGGCTCTCGATGCGGGGCTGCCCGGGGGCGGTTGGCCGCAATCCGGGCTGATTGAGATCCTCCCGAGCTGCTTCGGAACTGGAGAGCTGTCGCTCCTGCTGCCCGCTCTTGCCGCCGTGACGCGGCGGCCGGAGGCGCGCTGGTGCGCGTGGATGGCGCCGCCCTTGCAGCCTTTCGCGCCGGCACTCGCGCAGCGTGGCGTGGCGCTGGAGCGGGTGCTCGTCGTGCAGCCTCAAAGGGAAGACGCCGGGGAAAAATACGCGCTCTGGGCTTTCGAGCAGACGCTTCGCTCCGGTGCATGCGACGTCGTGCTGGGATGGCTGCGCAGCGCGCTGCCGCGGCAGATCCGCCGCCTGCATCTCGCGGCGGAGCGGGGCGCCGCCCTCGGGGTGCTGTTCCGGCCGCCGGAGGCGGCGCGGGACTCCTCGCCGGCGGCTTTGCGGATCGCCCTGGAGCCGGCAGCCCGGGGAGCACGGGTCACGCTGCTGAAGAGCCGGGGCGGTGCGCGCGGCGCGATCGAGCTTTTCTGGAGGTGAGGCGCCATGCGACACCGCAGAGCCCTCGAGCTTCCCCTGCAGAAGAGCGCGATCGTACCGGCGCCGCAGCAGGCGCCTGCACCGCGTTCCGGCGATTTACTTCGCGGGATCGATGGCCGCGCCGATGCGCCGGCTCCTGCGCAGCTGTGGCTGGCCGTGCATCTGGCGGCATCGCCTTCCCAACCTGAGCGACAGGATCTGGAGCGTCTGGGCGCCAGGGCGCAACGGCTCACGCCCTGCGTCAGTCTCGACCCGCCTGACAGCCTGTTGCTCGAGGTGAAGGGAAGCCTGCACCTTTTCGGCGGCGTGGAGGGGGTGAGCCGGGAGATGGCAGCCGAGTGCTCGCGTCTGCGGATGCGCGGCACGCTGGCGGTGGCGCCCACACCCCTGGCCGCGTTGGCTCTGGCGCGTGCTGGGCGAGCCGGTGTCTTTCAGCGAGGACACTTAACGTGTCCTCGCTCCGGCGAGCGCCCGGACAGGGCTCGGCGCGAAGCGACGAGCGGGCGGACATGGAGTCCGCCCCGGGCTTTCGCGAAGCAGGGACAGCGCAGCGAAATGTCCGGGCCGGGTGCCCTGCCGCCAGGGATGGCCAGCGGCACGGCTTCTAGCGAAGACGCGCTGTCCGGGCGCTCGTTACTATCATCACTCATCGTCACGGACCCGGCGCAGCTCATCGGGAAGCTCTCGCCTCTGCCGCTCGCGACGCTGCGATGGCCCCCGGACGCGTTGGGTCGCCTCGCGCGCATCGGCGTGCGGACCATCGGTGAGGCACTGCGGCTGCCGCGCGCGGGCTTCGCGCGGCGCTTCGGCATCGCGCAGCTGCAGACGCTCGATCGGCTGGTCGGCCGCGCGAGCGATCTCAAGGATCGTTTCGAGGTGCGCGCGCGCTTCCGCCGCCGCCGCGAGCTGCTGTATGAGTTGGAAAGCCATGCGGCTCTGCTGGCGGTGCTCGAGCCGCTGCTCGGAGAGCTCGGTGAGTTCCTGCGGGCGCGCCAGTGCGGGGTGTTGGCGCTCGAATGCCGCCTGCGGCATCGCACCGTCCCGCCGACCCGTTGCGTACTGCGGCTCGCCGCGCCAGTGGCCGATCCGGCGCAGCTGGCCGCGTTGCTGAGGGAGCGTCTGAGCGCGGTCGTCCTGCCGGAGCCGGTGCGGGCCTGCGAGCTGCGCTCGGGACAGTTGGTGTCGCGGGTCCTCGCCTCCGGAGGGCTCTGGCAGCCGGGGGAGCGGGGAGGCGGTGTTGCCGCGCAGGCGCCGGATCTCATCGAGCGGCTGCGGTCGCGGCTGGGGGCGGAGGCGGTATATGGCCTTCAGGCCATCGAGGATCATCGGCCGGAGGCGGCGTGGAAGAGAAGGGAGGTTGTGATTGCCATGGCTGCGCCGGCGATTCGCGGCGGCTGGGAGAATGATCCCGGCCGGAACGCCGTGAATCCATCCCTGGAGGGTTTCCCGGGGCCCTTTGACCGCCGTCCCCTATGGCTTTTGCCTGTGCCGCGGCAACTCGGCGAGCGCGACGGCCTGCCGCGGCGGCGGGGGGCATTGCGGCTGCTCGGCGAGGCGGAGCGGCTCGAGACCGGGTGGTGGGACGGCGGGGAGATCGCGCGCGATTACTACACCGCGGTCGATGCGCGCGGCGCGCGCCTCTGGGTGTTTCGGGAGCGCGAGCCGCCGCACCGGTGGTTCCTCCATGGAGTGTTCGGTTGAGCGTGGAGTCTTCCGCGGCTCGCTACGCCGAGCTGCACTGCCTGACCAACTTCACGTTCCTGCGCGGGGCATCGCATCCGCACGAGCTCGTGGGGCAGGCGGTCGAGCTCGGCTACGAGGCGCTCGCCATCACCGACGAGTGCTCTCTCGCCGCAGTCGTGCGCGCCCACGTGGCGGCGAAGGGGCAGCGGCTGAAGCTCATCATCGGCTCGGAGCTGCGCCTCGAGTGCGGCATGAGGCTCGTGGCGCTCGCCACCGACCGGCGCGGCTATGGCCGGCTCTGCCGGCTCCTCACCCGCGGCCGCCGCGCCGCGCAGAAGGGCGGATATTCCCTGACGCGCGCGGACCTCGAGGAGAACGGGCTCGAGCACTGCCTCGCTCTCTGGCTGCCCGGGCACCACGGCGCCGGCGAGGCGCGCCTGGAGGAGGCGCGCTGGCTCGGGGAGCGCTTCCGGGGGAGACTCTGGATCGCCGTCGAGTTGCTTCGCGACGGCATGGATCGCGAGCGCCTGCGGACGCTGCAGCATCTGGGCCGCGATGTCGGCCTGCCGCTGGTGGCGAGCGGCGATGTCCACATGCACGTGCGCGCGCGCCGCAGGCTGCAGGACGCGCTCACCGCGATCCGCCACAACGTGCCGATCCGGGAAGCCGGCAGGACGCTCCACGCCAATGGCGAGCGGTATCTGCGCGAGCGCGGGCGGCTCGCCAAGCTCTACCCGCGCGAGCTGCTCGAGGAGACGGTGGCCATCGCCAGGCGATGCACGTTCTGCCTGGAGGAGCTGCGGTACGAATATCCGCACGAGCTCGTGCCTGCCGGTGAGACGCCGGCGAGCCATCTGCGCAAGCTCACGGAGGCGGGGGCCCGGTGGCGCTGGCCGCAGGGCGTGCCGCCGGGTGAGCACGCCGCCATCGAGCACGAGCTCGCCCTCATCACGGAGCTGCGCTACGAGCCTTACTTCCTGACCGTACACGACATCGTCGCCTACGCCCGCAGCAGGGGGATCCTGTGCCAGGGCAGGGGCTCGGCCGCCAACTCCCGCGTGTGCTACTGCCTGGGGGTGACCTCGGTCGACCCGCTGCGCGGCGCATCGCTTCTCTTCGAGCGCTTCATCTCCCGCGAGCGCAACGAGCCGCCCGACATCGACATCGACTTCGAGCACGAGCGG
>DAHUXV010000021.1 GCA_027306985.1 Gammaproteobacteria bacterium
GTGGACCGCGAAGCTGGCCGCGAGCAGCCCCACGCAGCGGCAGGTGCTGACCGTCGTGCGCACGGTCGGCGGCTCGCCGGCCTTCGCCATCCTCATGCCGGGCGATCTGCTGCTGGCGGTCGACGGCAAGGTGGTGACCGATTTCCGCGAGGTCGAGCGGGCGACCGAGAATCGCACCCAGGTACAGGTGACCGTATGGCGGGGCGGGGGCGAGCACACGCTGACCGTGCCGACGGTGGCCCTGTCCGGGGTGGGACTCAAGAGAGTGGTGGAATGGGCCGGCGCGACGCTGCAGACGCCTTTCCAGTCCATGCGCGCGCAACGGGGCATTCCTCCGGTCGGCGTTTATGTGGACTACTTCGCATACGGGTCGCCCGCGGCCCGGTACGGCCTCTACCCGGGACGGCGGATCGTCGAGGTGGACGGCGTACCTACGCCGAACCTGGACGCATTCCTCGCGGCGGTGGCGGACCGCTCTTCGGTCAGGCTCACGACCATCACCTGGAACAACGCGCCCCAGGTCATCACCCTGAAGCTCGACAAGCATTATTGGCCCGGCTATGAGCTTCTGAGGACGCCGGACGGCGGCTGGACCCGGCGCCCGCTGAACTAGTCAAGGCGCTGGATCCGGGCATCGTGCCCGGCCCAGCGCTGCGTCGAGCAAAAAGCGTGGTTTTTGCTCGAAGCTCCGCCACCGGCGGCGGCGGGGCACATCCTTGTGCCTGGCGTGCAGCCGGCCAAACTGTCGGGAAAATGCAACGACTGCACTGACCGCGAGATCGGCGGCCGGCTTGCTAGAATTGGCACCATCATGGTTCGAGTGGTCAGAGCAACCCAGGTCGAGATCGAGGCCGCCGTGCAGGCACTGCGCGACGGCGATCTCGTCGCGTTTCCGACGGAGACGGTCTACGGCCTCGGCGCCAATGCGCAGAATCCGGCCGCGGTGCGCAAGATTTTCGCGGTCAAAGGCAGGCCGAGCCAGCATCCGGTCATCGTGCATCTCGATAGCCCGCGCTACCTGCATCGCTGGGTGCGGGAGGTCCCGGAGGCCGCGACGCGTCTGGCGGAGCGCTACTGGCCCGGGCCGCTCACCATGGTCATGCCGCGCGCCGCCAATGTTCATGATGCCGTCACCGGTGGGCAGGACACCGTCGCCATCCGCGTGCCCTCGCATCCGATGGCGCAGCAGCTGCTGACGGCATTCGGCGGCGGAATCGCCGCCCCCTCCGCCAACCGCTTCGGCCGGCTCTCGCCGACGCGCGCCGAGCACGTGCGCGAGGAGCTCGGCGACCAGGTGAAGGTGATACTCGACGGCGGCGAATGTCAGATCGGGCTGGAGTCGACCATCATCGCGTTCCAGGGACAGAGCGTGCGGCTGCTGCGTCCGGGCGCGATCACGGCGGCGCAGATCCGGCAAGTCGTCGGTGAGCTCCTGATCGGCGCGGACGTCGAGTCGCCCCGTGTACCCGGCGGCACTGCCTCGCACTATGCCCCCGCGACGCCGATGACCATCGTGGCCTCCGGCGAGATCGACGCGCGGGCGGAAGCGCTCTCCGAAGGCGGCCGCCGCGTGGCCGTGCTCGCACAGCGGCTGCCGCTCAAAGCGCACAAGTACGTCACCTGGATCAACGCCGGCCGCCGGCCGGAGCAGTACGGGCACGACCTCTACAGCAACCTGCGCACGCTCGACAAAGCGGGCTGTCAGCGGATCCTCGTTCAGGACGTGCCGGAGGGCGAGCGTTGGACCGCGATCCGCGATCGGCTGCTGCGCGCCGCCGCGAGCGTCACCGACATCGACGACAGCGGCACGATGGCCGTATTGCCATAGACGTGGCGCGCCGTCCCCGATTCATCGATCCGTTCCAGCCGGCGGAGGTCCGCCGGCTGGTCCGTCAGTTCGGCTCGCCGCTGCTCGTTCTCGATTGCGAGCGGGTGCGCGTGCAGTTTCGGAAGCTGCGCGCCGCGTTGCCGGGCGTCGACCTGCACTACGCGCTGAAGCCCATGCCGCATGCGGCCGTGGTGCGCACGGTGCTGGGCGAGGGCGGCTTCCTCGATCTGGCGACCACCGGTGAGGTGCACCTCGTACGGCGTCTAGGCGTCACACCTGACCGGTGCATTCACACCCATCCCATCAAGCGTCCGCAGGACATCCGCAACGCACTGGATTTCGGCGTCCGCACGTTCGTGGTCGACAACCCGGACGAGGTGCGTAAGTTCGACCGGCTCGCCGACCGGGTCGAGCTACTGCTGCGCGTCTCGTTCCGCAGCCCCGGGGCGGTGTGCGACCTGTCGCGCAAGTTCGGGTGCGATCCGGAAGACGCGCTGGGCCTGGCGCGGGTCGCCGCGGAGCTCGGCATCACCGTGCGCGGACTGTCGTTCCACGTCGGCTCGCAGGCGGCGGACTCGGCGAAGCACGTCGAGGCCATCCTCGCGTGCGCGAAGCTCATGTCCGCCGGGCGCAAGGCGAAGCTCGGGCCGCTCGATACGCTCGATATCGGCGGCGGCTTTCCCATCGACTACGCGCAGCTGTCGCAGGACATCGGCAGGTTCTGCGAGCCGCTGCGCGAGGCGCTGGCCAGACTTCCCAAAAAGGTGCGGGTGATCGCCGAGCCCGGCCGCTACATCGTGGGCCCGGCCGTGATCGGCGTCGCTTCCGTGATGGGCCGCGCGCGGCGCGAAGGGCACTGGTGGTACTACCTCGACGACGGACTCTACGGGTCGTACAGCGGCCAGCTCTACGATCACGCGCGCTATCCGGTGGAGCCGTTGCGCGACGCCGAGGAGCGGCTGCCCTCGGTGCTGGCGGGGCCCACCTGCGACAGCATCGATGTCATCGCGGAGAACCTGATGCTGCCGAAGCTGGAGGCGGGCGATCTCATCGTCGGCAAGGCGATGGGCGCCTACACGTGGGCCAGCGCATCGGAGTTCAACTTCTTCCCCAAGGCGACGGTGGTCGCGGTCAATGGCACGCCCGGCGATGCCGGTACCGTGATGCCGTTCCCGCTGTAGCGAAGCGCTGCATCGGGGCATCGGCGCGAATCGCCGGGCACCGCACACCGCACGAGCCGGCGCCGCCGTAGAATGGCTGCACGACGTGCTTTCCGGAGGTGGCTTGATTCGTAACGTGGTCTTCGACATCGGCTGGGTGTTCGTGCATCTGAACCACCGGCCCTTCCTCGACTTCCTGTCCGCCCATGGCGCGGACGCCCCCGATCTCGATTCCGTGCTCGTGCGCATCGCGCTCGAGGACCACGAGTGCGGGCGCATGGACGGCCGCGGGCTGCTCGAGCGCTGCGCCGCGCTGGCGCCGCGGCCCATGAGTCTCGAGGACGCGCGCGCGCGATGGGTGGACATGTTCGAGCTGCGGCCGCAGATGGTGGACCTCGCCCGCCGCCTCAGCGAGCGCTACCGCGTCTATCTGCTTTCCAACATCGGCGACCTGCACTGGGAGCATCTCTCGCGTGAGTACCAGCTGCACCGCCTCGGCCACGGCGCGCTGCCCTCGTTCGTCGCCGGGGTCATGAAGCCTCACGAGGGGATCTATGTGGAGGCCGAGCGGCGCTTCTCCCTGACTCCGGCGCAGACCGTGTTCATCGACGATCGAAGCGAAAACATCGCCGCCGCGCGCCATCGGGGCTGGCACGGCATCGTCCATGGCGGCTACGACACGACGGTCGGGGCGCTTCGCGAGCTGGGCGTCGAGTGTTGATCATGAAGAGCGAGACCAAGTCCGCGCCCGAGACGGCGATTCACCGGCAGGTGGCCGCCGCGCGGGCCGGCCGCGAGCCGCGCGTCATCGCGCGCCTCTTTTCCGGCTGGGCCGTGTTCGGCGAGCGCCAGTTCCTGCGCGGTTACGCGCTGCTGCTTCCCGATCCGGTGGTGCCGAGTCTCAACGCGCTCGGTGCACACGAGCGGAACCTCTTCCTGCAGGACCTCACGCGTCTGGGCGATGCGGTCCTCAAGGTGACCGGCGCGGAGCGCATCAACTACGCCATCCTCGGCAACCTCGAGCCGGCGCTCCATGCCCATGTCATTCCGCGTTACGCCGACGAGCCGGAAGATCTGCGCACGGCCCATCCGTGGGCATACGACTGGGAAGCGGCGCCGCTCTTCGACCGGGCCGCTCACCAGGAGCTCGCGGAGGCGCTGCTGAAGGAGCTCTCGCGCATGGGGGTCACCAAGCCCATGCGTTACGACCCCGGAGCCAACGCGGGCGAATCCGCCTGATCCTCGCGCCGGGCGCTGGCCCGGCAAACCGCGATCCGAGCCGCCGGCCAGGCGGCCCATCCCGCCTGCAATCCGCGGCGCCCGCGCTTGCGCTACATAAAGCCACTAATTGGTATCGCGACCTCGAGTCTGCGAAACTCAGGGTCTGCCGTCGGTGACGAACGTGCCGGGTGCGCGCGCCGAGCCCATGATCCGGACGGACGGGAACGGCAATGCGTGGCTCCTCGGGGGATATCAGTACGACGATCCGAGCAATACCCGTTTCGAGATGAACGATCTCTGGAAGTATCCGACTCAGTGAGTCAGCTCGCGGCCGCCCGGGCGCCGCCCGGCGA
>DAHUXV010000024.1 GCA_027306985.1 Gammaproteobacteria bacterium
ATGCTGGTGGTGATCTGGCTGCGGGTGCTGCGCGGGCATTTCACGCCCAAGCAGCATTTCGCGTTCGAGGCCGTCGCCTGGTACTGGCACTTCGTCGATGTGGTGTGGCTCTTCCTGTTCGTGTTCGTCTACTGGCTGTAGACGAGCCGCGGCGGGCAGCGGATGGGGATTGCGCGCCGGCGGGCGGCTAGTGCCCGCCCGGCATCACGCCGTGCGGCGCGATCAGCCCGGCGTACCACCCGATCATGATCAGCGCGAAGAGCGCGAGTGACAGCACGATCCGGACCGTCAGCGCTCGCGCCAGTTTCGCGGAGTCCTGTTGAGTGCCGCGCGAGAGGTGGAAGAGGGCCGAGCCCAAGCTCGCCACGATCGCGGCGAGCGCGATGAGGACGACTATTCGCAGCAGCTCCGGCATGGCAGCATGCAGTCTACAGCAACCCCCATGCCCATGCCCCTGACTTTCGGCCGCCGCCGTTTCCAGCCCTCGCCGGCCTTCACCGTGCTGATGCTGGTGTTGTGCGCGGCCTTCGTGGCGCTCGGCCGCTGGCAATGGGGACGCGGCGAAGCGCGGGCGGCGGTGCAGGCGCGCTTCGAGCGCGGCGCCCGCGAGGTGCTCGCGCTCGGCGCGAAGCCGATCGCCCGGGTTCCCGACTATCAGCGGGTCAGCCTCACGGGCACCTACGATCCGGCGCATCAGTTCCTCATCGACAACATGAGCCATCGCGGGATCGACGGTTACCAGGTGTTGACGCCGCTCGAGCGGCCGGACGGCCGCGTGGTGCTGGTCAACCGCGGCTGGGTGCCGTTCCTCGGCAGCCGCAGCGACCTGCCCGACGTTTCCCTGAAGAGCGCGGGAGCGGTGCGGATCGTCGGGCGCGTCGGCGACCTGCCCGCCGCGGGGCTCGCCTTCGGACGCGCGCCGCCGGCCATGAGCGGACCCTGGCCGAGAGTGACCGGCTTTCCAACCCTGGCGCAGCTGAGCCGCGCGCTCGGGCGGCCGCTCGAGGCGCACGTCATCCTTCTCGATCCGCGCGCTCCCGATGGCTACGTACGCGACTGGCAGCTGCCGGGCATGCCGGCCATGCGCAACTTCGCCTATGCCTTCGAGTGGTGGTGCTTCGCCATCGCGGCGGCGGTGATCTGGGTGGCGGTGAGCACGAAACGCCCGGCACGCGGCCCTGCCGGCGACCCGGAGACGACCCAATGAACCAGAGCGCGGACGACCTGCGGACCCGCAACCTCTTGACGATCGCCGGCCTCGCGGCCGTCTTCCTGCTGCCCCTGCTCGGTGCCGCCTGGCTCTATTACGGGACCGCCTGGCGGCCCGCGGGGCACGTCAATCATGGCGAGCTGATCAGCCCCCCGCGGCCGCTGCCCGGCGTGAGCCTGCCGCCCGTCCCCGGGACCGACGGCCGGGAACTCTCGGCCGCGATGCCGGCTCTCTTCCGGGGTACGTGGACGATTGCCTACGTCGGCGATGGGGGCTGCGACCGGGCGTGCCGCCGCGCGCTCTACGTGCTGCGCCAGACGCGACTTGCATTGGGCACGGACGTGACGCGGGTCGCGGGCGTTTTCCTGGTGACTGGAAATTGCTGCGCGAAGGCGCTCCTGGCACGCGAGCGCGCCGGCGTCGCGCTGCTCGATGCGACTGGCGCGCCCGCAGCGAGGCTGCTCGGGGAGTTTCCGCGGGGGGGCCGGGCGTATTCCCTGTTCATCGTCGACCCGCTCGGTAATCTGATGATGCGCTACGATGTCCGCCGCAATCCGGGCGGTCTGCTCATCGACCTGCGCAGGCTCCTCGCGCTGTCCGATATCGGCTGACCCTGGCCTGACCCACTGTCCCAGGAGATCTCTTGTCCCAAATGCCCATCGAGCGCTGGATGCGCGGCCTGGCCCTCGCCGGCGTGCTGCTGTGCTTCGGGGTGATCGTGCTCGGCGCCTATGTGCGCCTGACGGACGCGGGGCTCGGCTGCCCGGACTGGCCGGGCTGCTATGGCCACATCAGTCCGGTGGGCGCGGCGGACAGCCCCGCCAGCCAGGCGCAGTTCCCGGGCCGGCCGCTGCATGAGGGGAAGGCGTGGCACGAGATGATCCACCGCTATGCGGCGGGCACCCTGGGCTGCGTCATCATCGTGATCGCGGCGCTGGCGATCGCCGCCCGCAGGCCCAAGGCCGTGGGCGCGGGATTCGGGCTGCTCCTCTTCGCCACCGTGATCGTGCAGGCCGTGCTCGGCATGTTCACCGTGACACTGCTGCTGAAGCCGCTGATCGTGACGCTGCACCTCATGTTCGGCATGACCACGCTGGCGCTCCTTTGGTGGCTGTGGCTCAAGTTGCAGCAACCCGGCGGGGGAAGCGTTCATCTGCAGACGGTGCCGAGACCGGGCGGGGCGAGCTGGGCAGGCGCCGCGGCCGAGGCGCGCATCGCTTACTGGCTCGCGGTCTTCTGTGTCGTGCTGCTCGCCGCCCAGTTCTTCCTGGGCGCCTGGACCAGCGCCAACTACGCAGCCTTCGCCTGTCCGGATTTTCCAACCTGCCAGGGAGCATGGTGGCCGCATACCGACTTCCGACACGCTTTCGTGCTGTGGCGGGGACTGTGGATCGACTACGACGGCGGCGTGCTGTCGAACGCGGCGCGCGTGGCCATCCAACTGGCGCACCGCCTCGGGGCGCTGACGGTGACGCTGACGTTCGCCGGCGTGACCTATTTCGTCATCGGCCGGCGGTCGCTCGCCGGCGCGCGGGCGCGCGCATACCTGGTGTTGGGAGCGCTCGGCCTGCAGCTGGCGATCGGTGTCTCGATGGTCCTCAACACGTTCCCGCTGTGGCTCACCGTCGCCCACACCGCCGGAGCGGCGCTGCTGCTGATGGCCATTCTCGCGCTGACAGCCAGGCTGCACACCATGCGTGCGCTGCGCGCGGCCTGAGGGAACGAGGGCGCGCATGGCGACAGCTTCGGAATGCGCGACGGCCGCTCCCGCGGCATGGCGGCGGTACTACGAGCTGACGAAGCCGCGGGTGGTGGCGCTCATCACCTTCACGGCGCTCGTCGGGGTGCTGCTGGCGAGCCCCGGCTGGCCGCCGCTCGGGCCGCTCATCTGGGGGACTCTCGGCATCGCCCTCGCTTCCGCGTGCGCCGCCGCGATCAACCACGTTCTCGACCGGCGCTTCGACGAGCAGATGGCGCGCACTCGGTCGCGCCCGTTGCCGACACGCCAGCTCACGGAGCGCAGAGCGCTCGTATTCGCCGCGGCGCTGGGCTTCACCGCGATGATCATCCTGGCGTTCCTGGTGAACCTGTTGACCGCGGCGCTGACTTTCGCATCGCTGATCGGCTATGCGGTGATCTACACCGTCTGGCTGAAGCACGCCACCCCGCAGAACATCGTGATCGGCGGGGCGGCCGGCGCCGCGCCGCCGGTGCTCGGCTGGGCGGCGGTCACCCACTCCGTGGACCCCAACGCGCTGCTCCTCTTCCTCATCATCTTCGTCTGGACGCCGCCGCACTTCTGGGCGCTGGCGATCGCGCGCAAGGACGAATATGCGCGCGCCGGCATCCCGATGCTGCCGGTCACCCACGGGGTGGAGCACACGCGGCTGCAGGTTCTCCTCTACACGGTGCTGCTCTGCGTCGTGACGCTGATGCCGTTCCTCACCGGGATGAGCGGCCTCATCTATCTGGCCTCGGCCCTGGTGCTCAACGCGAGATTTCTCTACTTCGCGCTGGCGCTGAAGCTGAGCGCGCGGCAGGACCTGCCCATGCGCGTGTTCCGCTACTCGGTGACCTACCTGATGTGGCTGTTCGCGGCGCTGCTCATCGACCACTACCTGCGTCTTTGATTGGCGCTAAGTCGCCTGCGGCGCTTTGCCCGGCTCATCCTCTGGGCCTCGGCCCTTCGGGCCCGGCGCTGCGCGCCGTGCAGAATCGCCCCCGGCGATTGTGTGCGCGGCCAGCCCTGTGACTCGTTCCGGCCCGGGGAGCGGCCCTCTGAGACCCGCCGGCGCGAGACTGAGTGCCCCGGGAAACGGCCGCCCGATCGCTTGCTTTTGCCGTCAGGACCCGCGCCGCAGCAGCACCTGCCAGGACGAGAGCGGCCGGTCCTCGAGCAGCAGCAGCCCCGTCGACTCGTAGCTGTCGTCGTCGACGCGCCGGTAGTGCTCCGCGCCGTGGTAGCCGGCGGACTCGCTGCGGTAGACCGAGAGAATCGAGCTGCCGATCACCGAGAACGTGCCCTGGAGCTTGCCGAGCGTCGCGCTCTCCGAGCTCCACTTGAGCGTCGCACCGTCCCGGCCGGGCGGCTCGATCCGATAGGCGTTGACGAACTCCACCGGCGGCGAGCCGTGCACCTTCAGCGTGCCCGAAAGCAGCCAGCACTCGGCCCGATGCGCGACCTCGGTGCGAGCCTCCGCCGGCAGAGGCTCGCCGTCCGCGCACCAGAACGTCCCGGCGCCGGTCCATACGGCCGGCTCGAGCAAAAAGGTGTGGGGCATCGGACCTTCCCTCGCCGTGGGCGTGACCGGGCCATTATCGCTCCGCCGGGTTGCGGGCCGCATGTTGCTTCGAAGCAACGAACGGTCCTGAGCCGACGCCCGAGGCTACGCCCCGATGCCGTCGCTTCCCGCCGGAGCGAGGCCGCATGACCCCCGTACGATCAGGCGCGGCGGCAGAGTGACGCAGTCCGCGGGCTCGCCCGCGATCAGGTGAATCAGGGTTTGCACCAATAGCTGCCCCGCCCGCTTGGTGTCCTGCGCCACGGTCGTCAGAGCGGGTCGGGTGCAGGCGCCCATGGGGATGCCGTCGAAGCCGATCACCGCGACCTCCTCCGGTACCCGCCGTCCGGCCGAATCCAGCGCGGTCATGGCGCCGATGGCAATGAGGTCACTGGCGCCGAAGACGGCATCGAAGGGGACGCCGCGCTGCAGGAGCGCCTGCATGGCTTCGTAGCCGGAGGGCTCCGTCGAGACGGCGCCGACCTGCAGCCGGGGGTCTGGCTCGATGCCGGCCGCTGCCAATGCCGCACGATATCCGCGGTATCGCTCCAGCATCTCCGGCGATGAAGGCGCGATGTCGCCCAAAAATGCAATCTGCCGCCGGCCGAGGCCGAGCAGGTGCTCGGCGGCGAGGCGACCGCCGAACACATTGTCGCAACCGATGGAGACACCCGGCTGATCGCTGAGCACCGGGCCCCAGCGGACCAGATGCGCCCCCCGCTCGAGCAGGGGCTGCAGCCGGCTGCGATGGACGACGTAGTCGCCATAGCCGAGAAGGATGATGCCGTCCGCCTTGTGACTGTCCTCGTAGTCGGCGTGCCAGTCGCGCCGCAGGTCCTGAAACGACACCAGGAGGTCATAGCCGTGCTTCGAGCAGGCGCGAATGATCGAGCCCAGCATCGAGTGGAAGAACGGGTTGATCGCCGAATCGTCGGCGGTCGGATCCTCGAAAAAGAGCAGCGCCAGCGTGCCGGAGTGGCACAGGCGCAGGTTCGAGGCGTTCTTGTCGACGTGGTAATTGAGCTGGCGCGCCACTTCGAGCACGCGCTCGCGCGTGCAGGCACTGACCATCGGGTCGGCGCGCAGGGCGCGCGACACGGTCGACTGCGAGACACCCGCCAGATGCGCGATGTCCAATGAATTGGGCCTGCGCTTCTTGTCACGCATGACCTGAGCCACCCCCTCTAACTGTGTATTCGTGTGGCGCCCCTAGTCTAAGCCAAAGCGCTGTCCTTACCCAAGTCTCGAATGTTGCTCGGGCGCGACATGTGCAAAGAAGACGCCGTGCGGCGGCAGCTCGAGGCTGCGGCCGGACACCCTGCCGGCGCTCAGGCCGTGGCCATCGAGGGGGGTGATGCGTCCAAGCGCCGGCAGGGGGGCCGTCTGTGGACGGTCTGAGAGATTGAAGGCGGCGAGCATGGATTCGGAGCCGAGCGTGCGGGTGAGCGCGAGCAGCGGCTCCGGCAGCTCGAGGAAGCGAACGTCGCCCTGGTGCAGGACAGGCTGCAGCCTGCGCCAGCGCAGGAAGCGGCGGAATGCGTTGAGCGGCGAGCCCGGATCGGATTCCTGGCGGCAAACCGCCAGGGGCAGATGCTCCGCGGGCACAGGCAGCCACGGCGTGCCGGTGGTGAAGCCCGCGTCCGGCGTGTCGCGCCACGGCATGGGG
>DAHUXV010000025.1 GCA_027306985.1 Gammaproteobacteria bacterium
CCTGATCCCAGCGCCGCACGACCGCCATCGTGTTGGCGACGTGCTCGGCCGGGTTGAGGTTGGTGTAGGAGTAGAGGATCTTGCCGTCGGGCGCAATGACGTAGGACGTCCTGTTGGCGTACTCGGGATGCTTGGGGAGCACGGAGTCGTATTCCTTCATGATTCTGCCGGTGGCGTCGGAGGCGACGGGGAAGACCTTGCGGCATACGCTGACGGAGAAGCGCTTGAGTTTCGCGATGGGATCGTGGGAAACGCCGATCACGGTGGCGCCCAGCGCTTTGAACTTCGGCATCGCCATGGCGAAGTCGTGGGCTTCGATCGTGCAGCCCGGGGTGAAGGCGGCGGGATAGAAATAGAGCACCACCGGTCCCTTCTTCAGCGCCTTGGCCAACGAGAAGGTGTAGGTGTTGCCGCCGAGGGAGGCTTCGGCCGTGAAGAGCGGCGCCTGGGTGCCGTCCGGCAGCGCGGCGAACGCGGCCGGGCCAATGAGGAGGAGTGTCGTCAGCGCGTAGGCGATCGGGCGTCGCATGGAGCGTCTCCTGGAAGATCCATAGGGGTGTGAATCATTGCGCAACCGCGCGGCGCCGTCACCTGAATCCTGCCGATCCGGCCGTCGCCCCGGCGTATCCGACCAACTCGACATATCCCCGCCCCCCGACGGGCCGCCCCGCGCGGGTTCCGGCCACATTCACCGCTCCTTCCCAGTAGCGCGGCGAGGTCATGAGCTCCTGGTCGGCCAGCACGGGCCGGACCGTCAGGTCCAGACCCAATGCCGGGACCCGCAGCCGCCAGCGGGACGGATAGCGGGTCCCCCGCCGATCCGTCCAGTGAGCCAGAGTGTCGATGCGCACGTCGCTGCGGGCCAGCGGGTGCGCCCGGCCGTGCCGGTCGACCCAGGTGCCCGCGCTGTAGGGGTCCTCCGCGCCATTGCGGTCGCGAAGCGCGTAGAACATCAGGCAGGAGCCATCCTCGAGCTGCAGTCCGAACCACTTCCACCCGACCTCCTGGGGGCCCAGGCCACCGCTGCCCCACTCGCGGTCGAGCCACGCCAGGCCGTGCACCTTCAGGGGCCGCCCGTCGCGGACGATCGTCCCCTGAACGGCCACGCGGGGGATGGAATAGTAGTACGTCGCATCGCCCGGCTCTCCGGACTTGCGGCTCAGGCCCTTCTCGCCGTTGGGGACGGGCGGCATCAGGGGGCGAGCCGTGAGTGAGAGGACATAGCCCCGCTCGTCGGCCTGCAGGCGCCACACGGGATCCTTCGCCGCCGTGGACCCGGCCGCGGCCGCAGCGGGCCCTGAGCTCCGGGCGATCCGCCAGTTGCCCACCCAGACGCGGAACGGTCTCGCCTGCGCTCCCGCGAGTCCGAGCGCCCCGCGGGAGAGCTTCACCGCGAACCGAAATCGGTGCCGGGCGACGTCGGTGATCGCGAAGTGCCCGAGATAGATCTGACGCGTGCGCCAGCCGGAGGGTTTCACGGAGGGGCCGGAAGCCGCTGAGGGCAGGGGAGGCGCAGCGGGCGCGAGCGCGAAGCGGAAGATCGTGAGCTCGAAACCGAAGCGCTCGCCGGCGGCGGAGTCCAGGTTGCCGGTGAGGTACCACCATTCCTGCCGGAAGTCGGGATGAGGGCCCTGGTCGCGGGGGAATTCGAGCGGCTGCGGCGCCAGTGCCTGCGCGAAGGAGGGCGGCCGCGCCGGCCCGGCGTTCGCGGCGAGCGTCATGGCCGCCGCGGTGAGGACCGCAAGAGTGCCGGAGCGCACGCTCATTCCTCGCGCATTTCCGCGGCTATCGGGCCCGCGGCCGCGCGCCATGCCGGGTAGAGGCCCGCGAGCAGCGCGGCGGCGAGCGCCAGCGCCAGCGCGTTGAGGAACTGCGCGGCGTGCAGGTGCATCTGGATGTGCCAGCCGAAGGCACGCCGGTCGACGACCTTGGTGAGCACCACGGCGATGACGAGGCCCGCCGGAACCGCCGCGAGGAGCGCGGCGCCACCCATGAAGACCGTCTGCGCCTCGACCAGCGCCGCGGCGCCGCGCGGCGTCAACCCCAACGCCCGCAGCACCGAGAGCTCCCGGGTCCGGTCGAGCTCCCAGGCGAGCAGCGCGCTCACCAGCCCGACGGCGGCGATTGCGGCCGCCAGCCAGTAGAGCACCCGGGTGATGAGGAAAGTCCGGTCGAAGATCTCGAGCGACATGGCGCGGATCTGCGCGTTGGAGCGAATCAGCAGCGCCTGACGGCCGCCCGCCGCGGCCTCGAGGCGCGGAATCTCCCGCGCCGCCTCGACCCCGCGCCGCAGATACAGGCCCACCGCGGTGATGGAGTCGTCGCGCCACAGCTGGCGGTAAACCCGCAGACTCATCATCGCGCTGCCGACGCCGCTGCCATACTCGTGGTAGATGCCGGCGATCGGGAATGCGCGCGGGCCGGACGCAGTCAGCAGCGAGAGCCGCTGGCCCGGCCGCAGCCTCAAGCGCCAAGCGAGCGATTCCGACAGCAGCAGGGCGCCGTGACGGTAACTGCTCCACACCGTACGGGGATCGCCCGCGGTCAGCTCGATGCCGGCATAGCTGCCCGGCGCCAGATGCAGCGCATCGAGAGCGATGTCGCCGCGGGAAGAGCCCACGACCACGGAGCGGCTGGCGCTGTGATCGGCGATCCCGGGGGCGGCCAGCAGTGCTTTCAGCACGGCGGGCTCGATGCGTCTTTCCGGACGGCCCACGCCGGGGCCCGGGGCCGCGACATAGATGTCCGCGCGCATCGTCTGCACGAGCCAGTGTCGCAGCGACACCCGGAAGCTCTCCACCATGATCGACACGCCGATCATGGCGGCGACGGCCATGCCGAGCGCCGCCACCGCGACGCCCGTGCGGCTGAGCGAGGCGGCGATATCCTCCAGCGCCAGACGCGCCACGGAGCTGACTGCGGACAGCGCCCGCGCGGCGAGTCTCGCCAGAGCGCGCAATACCGAGGGCGTCACCGCCGCAACGCTCGACAGCAGGAGAAAGAGCGCCCCAAAGCCCGCGAGCACACTGCGGCCGGATCCGGCGATCAGTGCGCATGCGGCCAGCGCGAATGCCGCGCTCAGCCACGACAGGCGGCGTGCGACGGCCGCGGCGCGGCCCTCGAGCACCGAGCGCCTGAGTCCGAGCTGCGGGGCGCTGCCGGCCACCTCGAGCGCCGGCAGGAAGCTCGCGACCAGCGCCGTGCCGAGCCCCGCGGCCAGCGCTTCGATCAGGGTCCCGGCGGGCACAGCGACCTGCCGGACCGCGGCGACGTAGTAGAGATCGTTGACCGTCTGCGAGACCAGCCGGACGAGCCCGTGACCGACGGCGAGCCCGAGCAGCACCCCCAAACCGGCCCCCGCCGCTCCCAGTACGGCGGCTTCGGTCAGGACGATCGTCAGAACCTCCCGCCGCGTCGCGCCCAGCGCGCGCACGATGGCGATGTTGCGTCTGCGCTGGACCACGGTGAAGCTGATGGCGCCGTAGATGAGGAGCGCGCTGACGAGCAGCGCGAGGAGGCTCATCGCCGTCAGGTTGGTGGAGAAGGCCCTCGTCATGTCGAGCGTCTGGCGCACCTCTCCCGCGGCCGGCTCGAGCTGCGCCGCTGGCGGCAGCTCGCGCCGCAGCCGCGCCAGCGCCGTCCGCCCCGCGGGCCCGCGCGGCATCCTGACATCGATTCGGGTCAGACGGCCTGCCATCCCCAGCCACTCCTGCGCCTGCGCGATGTCGGTGAGGATCAGCGCGGCGTCGCCCGGCCCGTGGCCGCGGATCACGCCGATCAGCGTCCCGGCATGCCGCACCCCCCCGATGTCCACCGTCAGAGGCGAGCCGACGCGCAGTCGCAGCTGCCGCGCGGTCCGGGCGCCCATGACGGTCGCGCCCGGCTTCAGGAGCCATCGCCGCAGGGCGCCGGGCGTCGAGCCGCCCGCGGCGCCGGCGGGCTGCGCTTCCTGTGGCCCTTGCAGCGCAGCGCTGGCGAACGGGTCGACCCCAACCAGCTGCATTACGCGGCCGCGGACGGTGACGTAACCTGCCACGACCGGCGCATAGGCGGGCTGCGGCGCGGTGCTCAGCGAAGCGCCGGTGAACAGCCGTACATACAGCGCCTGATCGAGACCCCGCGGGCCGGCCGTGATGACCTGTGTGGCGCGGCCGTTCACCGCGTGCATCGACAGCTCGAACGCGCGGCGCGAGCTTGCGGTGGCGATGTTGACGGCCACGATGGTGCCGACGCCGGCGGCGAGCGCGACGAGCGCGAGCGCGAGTTGCGCCGGTTGCCGCAGAAAATGGCGCAGGCTGGCGGCCCAGAGCGTAGGCACTGGCGCGCGCCTCAGCTGACGCCGCTGCGGCGCACGGGAGCGCTGTCGGTGTCCGTGGTCCGCCGCGGCAGCGGGACATCTCCCGTCACCAGTTTCCCTTCGCGAAGCTCCAACACGCGGTCCGCGCTGTGCGCAACCCAGGGGTCGTGTGTGACGACGATCAGCGTCGCGGCGCGCGACCTCGTCAGCGACAGGAGCACGCGCAGCACCTGCGATGCGGTCTCCTCGTCCAGGTTGCCGGTCGGCTCGTCCGCCAGCACGATGGCGGGCTCGTGCGCCAGCGCTCGCGCGATCGCCACCCGCTGCTGCTCGCCGCCGGACAGGCGGTCGACGGCGCTGTGCAGCCGATCGCCGAGCCCGACCTCGGCCAGAATCGCGGCGCTGCGCCGGCGGGCCGCGGCGCCGCGGATCCCGTTCAGCTCGAGCGCCAGGCGTACGTTCTCCTCGACGTCGAGCGTGGCGAGGAGATTGAAGAACTGGTAGACGAAGCCGATGCGCGAGCGCCGCAAGAGCGTGCGCTGCGGCTCGCCCATCGCGGTCACGATCCGGCCGTCGATCTCCACCTCGCCGCTGTCCGCCCGGTCGATCCCGCTCACGAGATTGAGCAGGGTCGACTTGCCGGAGCCGCTGCGGCCGACGATCGCGACCACCTCCCCGGCATCGAAGCGGGCTTCGGCTCCATCGAGGACCCGGTGCACGCCGGCACCCTCGCTGAAGCTGCGGCAGAGTTGGCGGATGACGATCAAGCGTTGGGTTCCCGAAAGAGCCGCGGCGGGTATCGGGCCAATATACAATTACTTGATGAAAGACATCGCCGTGCCTTCCGCCGCCCGAGCGGCCGCAGCCTGCGCTGCGGCGACCCTGCTCGGCCTCAGCAGCCCAGCCCTGGCCCAGGGGCCGGCCGCTCCGCCGCCGCATGTGAAGGCGCAGAGCCCTGCGCAGGTCAAATCCGACGGCAGCTACAGCATCGGCGTCTCCATGGGCGAGACCTTGCGTCGGGCATCCGTCGACCCGAGCGCCATCTCGACCCCGCGTCTGGTGCAGGGATTGCACGATGCGCTCGCGGGCAAAGCCACGTTCGGCCCCGCCGACCAGGAGAAGATCCGCACCCTGATCATCAGTACGCGCACGCGCATCGCCAACGCGAATCACGCCGCGGCGAGGGTTTTTCTCGCCCGCAACGGCAAGAAGAAGGGCGTGGTCACCACGCCGAGCGGCCTGCAGTACGAGGTGCTGAAGGCGGGCCGGGGCAACTCGCCCACGGCGAGCGACATGGTGACCGTCAACTATCGCGGCTCGCTGCTCGACGGCAAGGTGTTCGACAGCTCCTACAAGCGCGGCCAGCCGGCCACCTTCCCGGTGAACCGGGTCATTCCGGGTTGGCAGGAGGCGCTCAAGCTGATGAAGCCCGGCGCCAAGTGGCGCATCTTCATCCCGCCGCAGCTCGGCTACGACGTCAATTCGCCGCCCCCGATTCCGCCGGGGTCCCTGCTCATCTTCGACGTCGACCTGCTGGGCGTTCAGCCGCAGCCGGCGGCACCCCCGCAGATCCAGCCGCATCCCCCCGGACCGCCGCAGCCTTAGGCGCCGGATCCCGCGCCTGCGCGGGCAAGAGCGATTGAGACTCCCAGGCACAGGATGTGCCCCGCCGCCGCAGGTGGCGGAGCCTCGGGCAAAAAACCGCGCTTTTTGCCCGCGGCGCGCTAAGCCGCCCTGGATGGCCGGATCCAGCGCCTACGCAGGCAAGAGCGATTGAGACTCCCAGGCACAGGATGTGCCCCGCCGCCGCAGGTGGCGGAGCCTCGGGCAAAAAACCGCGCTTTTTGCCCGAGGCGCGCTGGGCCGGCCAGGATGGCCGGATCCAGCGCCTAAACAAGCGTGTGGAACACCCGCTGGACGTCCTCGTCCTGCTCCAGCTTGTCGATGAGCGCCAGGACTTCCGTGGCCTGCTCCTCCGGCAGCTCCGTCGGCACGGTGCAGACGTATTCGTGCTCCGCCGAGAGGGGGGTGATGCCGCGCTGCTCCAGTGCTTCCTGCAGCTTGCCGAAATCGGCGAAGGCGCAGCGGATGACGAGCTGCGGCTCGCCCTTCTCGCCGGTGCTCTCGCCCATCTCTTCGAGCCCGTGGTCGATGAGGTAGAGCTCGAGGTCATCCTGGTCGATGCCCGCCGGGTCCAGCCGGAACACTCCCATGTGCTTGAAGAGAAATCCGACGCTGCCCGAGGTGGCGAGATTGCCGCCGTGCTTGGTCACGATATTGCGGACCGAAGCCACGGTGCGAGTCGGATTGTCCGTCGCGGCTTCCACGAGCAGCGCCACGCCATGGGGCGCATAGGCCTCGTAGTGCACTTCCTGATAGTGGGCCGCGTCGCGCCCCGAGGCGCGCTTGATGGCCGCCTCGATCTTGTCCTTGGGCATGTTGACCGCGCGCGCATTCTGAATCACGCGGCGTAGCGTCGGGTTGGATGCCGGATCGGAGCCGCCGGACTTCACCGCCATGGTGATGTCCTTGGCGATGCGGGCGAACTGCTTCGCCATGCGGTTCCAGCGCGCAAACATCGTGTGTTTGCGAACTTCGAAGATGCGTCCCATGGGGGACCCCGCCGGTCAGGCGAGCTGCGCCTGCAGCAGCCGCAGGCGGCGGCGCTGCAGCTGCAGCCGGCGCTCGAGCTCCTTCAGCCGCTGCTGGAAGCTGGCGTGCTCCCAATGCTCGATCACGGCGCGCTTCTTCTCTTCCAGCCACTGCTCCTTGACCTTGGCCCACTCGGCGACCGCGGCGAGGAACGTGTCGTACTCGTGCGCCACGCGCTGGCGCAGCTCCGTCACCCGCGAGGGCGATGCCACGGCCGGGAGGGTGGCGAGCTTGCGCTCCGTGCGCGTGAACTGCATGGCGAGCAGCGCGCGCTGGATCTGAAACACCGGCGTGCGCTTGAGGCGACGCGTGAGCCCGACCAGGTGCAGGCTGGCGATCAGCCATTTCGTGGGGTCCCACTGCCACCAGCGCACCCCGTTGCGGTAATCGTGCGCGAAAATGTGGTGGAAATTGTGGTAGCCCTCGCCGAAGGTGAGCACCGCGAGCACCGGATTGTCGCGCGCGGTGTTGTCCTCGGTGTACGGGCGCTCGCCCCACATGTGGGCCAGGGAGTTGATGAAGAAGGTGAAATGATGGCTGAGCACCAGCCGCAGCACGCCGGCCAGGATGAAGGTGCCCCACACATCGCCCACCAGCCAGCCGGCCGCGAGCGGCAGCCCGAGATTGGTGACGAGCACGAGCGGCACGTAGTACCGGTGCTGGAAGGCGAGCAGGCGATCGCGCCGCAGGTCGGGGATATTGCTGAAGTCCTCGGCGCCGCTCGGGTACTCCCGCACCATCCAGCCGATGTGCGAGAACCAGAAGCCTCGCAGCGCGGAGTAGGGATCAAGATCCACGTCGTCGACGTTGAGGTGATGGCGGCGATGGCCGCTGCACCACGCCCAGGCGCTGTTCTGCAGCGCCATGGACCCGAAGATCATGAAGAGGAGGCGCACGCTCCAGTGGGCATCGTAGGTCCGATGCGCCCACAGCCGGTGATATCCGGCCGTGATCGACATCTCATTGGCGAGCAGGAAGACGCCGAACAGCACCCAGGCCGCCACGGAGAAGCCATGGGTGAGGCCGTACCAGGGCACCAGGACCGCCGCTGCCAAAAAAGTCAGCGAAAACAGAAGGATATTCGTCCAGATGAAGGGCGCCCCTGCGACGGCGGGGGACGCGGAGCTCGAGGGAGTGGGACGAGAGGGCATGGTGATCTGGGGCTCCACGGGATGGCCGCTGAAACCCCCTAAACATAGCATGGTTCCCCGCCATGCAGCGAACGCTCCGGCACGAGTTTGCGGGCTGCGGCAAGCCGAATACGGGGCCTGGCGCGAGCGCCGCCGTGCTCGAAAGCCATCTGCGCGGCGACGCTGAAGCTCGAGAGCGAGACCACGCCCGGTGGCCGCGCGGCGCCTGTTGGGGAGGCCCTCACGCCGCAACTCTCGCTTCGGCGCCGTTTGGATCGGGTCTCGTGAAAGAGACACACCGCGTTCCATTGCTGACACACTCGCGCGGCCCATTGGCCCCCCCGGTTCGCCGGGACGCATTCCGCCCGCGTTTGCGGTTGCAGGCCGGTATCGCCGGGTGTATTCATAGCGCCGACAACGCAACCGTGCCCGACATGCGTGTTCAACCATGTCCGCCCTGGAAGGCGCCGCTTCCCTGCGCGATTTCGGTGGAGGAGCGCCGGAAGCGGCCGTATTTCCGAAATACCAAGAATTTGGAGGAGATATGAGCGATCAGTTCCAATCCTTGGCCGGCGAGGCGATCGCCCGGTCGGCAGCCTTCTCACGAAAGGGGGACATATGAAATTACGAAATTGGCGCAGGGCGACGGCGCCGGCAGCAGCGACCCTATTGGCGGCAGGGATGGCCTGCGCAGCGGTTTCCGTTGCCCAAGCCCAGGAAGTCCACAGCCCCGATCTCTGGCCGTCGATGGGCCAGAACTACGCGCTCGATCGGCACAGCAATCTGTCCCAGATCAACCCGTCCAACGTCGGCCGGCTGGGCATGGTCTGGTCGCAGTCCCTCGGGGACCTGCGCGGCCAGGAAGGTCAGCCGATCGTCGTCAAGGTCGACGGCACGCCGATGATGTACTTCGTCAGCGGCTGGCCGAACATCGTGCAGGCGCTGAACCTGTCGAATCCGGACCATCCCGTCGAGGTCTGGAACTACGTGAAGAAGACGGATCGCGATCTCTCGGCCGTGCCGCGCGCCTGCTGCGACACCGTCAACCGCGGTCTGAACTACGCCGACGGCAAGGTTCTCTTCAACACGCTCGACGGCTATCTCATCGCGCTCGACGCGAAGACCGGCAAGGTGGACTGGGAAGTCAAGCATGCCTATCCCGACAAGGGCGAGACCGTCACCAACGCGCCGCTGATCGCCGACAACAAGGTGATCGTCGGATTCGGCGGTGACGAATTCGCGGCCCGCGGCGCGGTCGAGGCCTACAGCCTCTCCGACGGCAAGCTCCTCTGGAAATACTGGGACAACGGCACCGACCAGGAGATCGGCTTCACGCCGCAGACCAACAAGTGGAACCCGCAGTACGGCACCTACGGCCACGATCTCGGGTTGACCTATCCCGGTGACGAGTGGAAGCGTGGCGGCGGCGCGGCCTGGGCCTGGTACAGCTACGACCCGCAGCTGAAGCTCGTGTACTACGGCTCGGGCAACCCCGGCCTGTGGAGCCCCTCGTACCGTTGCGGCGCCAAGCCGCCCACCCAGGAGTCGTGCAACGACGGCAAGTGGGACAACAAGTGGTCGATGACCATGTTTGCCCGCAATGTCGAGACGGGCAAGGTCGTATGGGCCATGCAGATGACCCCGTTCGACCAGTGGGACTATGACGGCGTCAACGAGCCGATCCTGGTCAACATGAAGATCCACGGCAAGATGACGCCGACGGTCGTGCAGTTCGACCGCAACGGCTTCGCCTATGTGTGGAATCGTGCGACCGGCACGCTGCTCGAAGCGCACAAGTTCGTCTACACGAACTGGGCCGAAAGGGTCGATCTGCATACCGGCCGTCCGGTGAAGGTGTACGCACACTCGCCGTTGCTGGTCAATCAGATGGCCCAGGCGTGTCCGTCGGCGATGGGCGGCAAGGATCAGCAGCCGGCCTCGGTCGATCCGGCCGATCCGGAAGTCTTCTTCGTGCCGACCAACAACTGGTGCATGCAGGACACTCCGCAGACCCGTACCAGCATGCAGCAGGGCGTGGTGTACGTGTTTGCGAACGTCTACATGTACGAGCACAAGCCCGGTGTCGCCGGCCGCTTGAAGGCGTTCAACGTAGTGACCGGCAAGACGCTGTGGAACGTTCCGGACAAGTACCCGAACTGGAGCGGAACCCTCAACACCAGCGGCGGCCTCGTGTTCTACGGCAGCCTGGGTGGTGACTTCCGCGCCGTGGACATGAAGACCGGCAAGGTCCTCTGGACACGGAAGCTCGGCTCCGGAATCATCGGTAACCCGATCACTTACGAGATCGACGGACACCAGTACGTGTCGGTCTTCTCCGGCATCGGCGGCTGGATCGGCCTGCCGGTGACGGCGGGTCTCGATCTCAGCGACAAGTACGGGGCGATCGGAGCAACGGCGATGGCGAAGGCAACCCACCTGAACCTGATACCTCAGGGTGGCGAGCTGTACACCTTCCGCGTGATGTGATAGACCAATGGCGCCCTGCGGGAGCGAGAGCTTCCGCAGGGCGCCATGCTTCCCCCCGTTCGCGGCCCTGACCGGAAGAGCGCGGGAACCGGATGGCAGTTCTCAAGTCCAAGTTAGCGCGATTCCTCGAGTCAAGGGTGCCTGATGTCGGTAATGCCGCGATCTGGCCGCCGCGCGATGCGGGCGGCCGCTGTGCTGATCATCGCTCTTCTCGTTCCGCCCGCGTTTGCTGACACGGCCGCTCCCCAGGCGGCGACCAACTCTTCCTATCTGCAGGGGCCCTGGTCCGGCAAGGACTTCGACGAGTTGGATCAGGCGGAAATCGACGCGGCCCGGCAGGCCGCTCTGACCGCCCACTTCCCCGTCCTGCGCGTATGCGCGGACCCCGGCAACATGCCGCTCTCCGATCATGCGCAGCAGGGATACGAGAACAAGATTCTCGAGGTGCTCGCCAAGGCGATGCATGCCAGGCTGAGCTACTACTGGCGCGCCTACACCGGGGATCTGGTGGGCCAGGCATTCGGAACGGCCGACGAATGCGACCTCCTGATCGACATGCCCGATCACCAGGAAGGGATTCTGTCGACGATACCGATCTATCGCACGAGCTACGTGCTCGTGTGGCGCAACGACGAACATCTCGACATCAAGAGCCTGAGCGACCCGAGCCTGAAGCGGCTGCGGGTGGGAGTGTTCCAGATCTCGGCGCTGCGCCGGGCGCTCGCGGATCACGGCGTCGTCGCCAACGTGAAGGTCTGGCCGGTGGCCAGCGACACGGAATGGGTCGCGGCCCATCAGCCCTGGAACCAGGTGGAGCAGGTGGTCGACGGGAAGCTCGACATCGCCGCCGCATGGGGGCCGATGGCCGGCTGGCTGAAGACCATGAAGGGCGCGCCGATCACCATTCAGCCCACCAATCTCATGGACAATGACATCCCGATGGAATTCAGCCTCGGGATAGCGGTGCCGCCGCAGGACGTGGTGCTCAAATTCGCCCTCGACGATGCCCTGCGGGCGCATCGGGCCCAGATCGAGGGCATTCTGC
The DNA here is from genome assembly GCA_027306985.1 of Gammaproteobacteria bacterium. Lineage (GTDB taxonomy): Bacteria > Pseudomonadota > Gammaproteobacteria > Steroidobacterales > Steroidobacteraceae > 13-2-20CM-66-19. The sequence goes on from DAHUXV010000025.1 coordinate 11,612, forward strand.
GGAAATACGGCGTGCCGCTGGTGAAGTGCGCCGACTGTCTCATCGCGGGCGACCTGCCGGCGCACGGCAGCTACATGCTGCCCATGTCCATGATCAACGCCGACAGCCAGCCGACGCACTGGACGGTGTCGCGCGCGCAGGTGGAGAAGTGGCTGGCGGAAGGCTCGACCGTCAACAAGGAGCTGTACGACGCCGTTCTGGCCAATGACATCGACCGCACCGCCTGGCTGATCGGCAAGGGCGCCGACGTCAACATGCGGAGCAATCTGGGCACCTCGCCGCTGACGGTGGCCGCCCGCGACGGCTGCGTCCCGCTGATGCAGATGCTGGTGGACCACGGGGCGAAAGTGGATCTGCCCGACAGCGACGGATCGACGCCGCTCATGGGCGCGATCATGCGCGGCCGGCTCAAGGCCGTGAAATTCCTGCTGGCGCACGGCGCCAGCCTCCACAAGGGCGCGCCCCCCGGCTTCACGCTCCTGTCGCTCGCCCTCGAGGAGCAACAGTACGACGCCGCGTACGCGCTCATCGAAGCGGGCGCGAACGTCAACACTCCGGCGAGCAAATACCGGCTGACGCCGCTCATGGTCGTCGCGAGCGAGCTGCCGCCGCGACCGGAAAGCCTGGCCCGGATCACCCAGGATCATGGGCCGATCGATGTGGCCCGCGCCCTGCTCGCGCACAAGGCGAACGTGAACGCGACCGACGCGGCCGGAGTGACCGCGCTCATGATCGCGGCCGCGCATGACAATTCGCCCATGATCGGCCTCCTGATCCAGTCGGGCGCGAATGCGCACATGAAGTCGGGGGCCGGCCAGACGGCGCGCCAGATCGCGGTCGCGAATGGCAATCTCGGCGCCGAACGAACCCTCAGTTTGCTTGTCCCTCAATAGCCGGCCGCCGGCCGTGTCTTTGTCTTAATAACAGGAGAAACGCATGATCAGGCGCTTCGCAGGGGTAGTCGCTTTGGTTTCCGCCGTGAGCGTGGCTGGGGGGTGCTGGCTGCTGGCGCCATCCCGCGCCGAGGCCGCATCCCCTGTGCCCTTCAAGCTGACCGCCGCCATCCTGAGCCAGCCGCCGGTGAAACTGGTCGCGGAGGCCCCGAAGGGGTCGCTTCACAATCCCTACAACGGCAACGCCAAGGTCGCCAAAGAGGGCCATAAGCTGTTCTTCCACTACGGCTGCAACGGCTGTCACGGCGGTGGCGGCGGCGGCGGCATGTGCCCGCCGCTCATCAACGGAGTCTGGATCTACGGCGGCACCGACGACACGCTCTTCCGCCTCATCTCGCTCGGGTCCGACAAGCTCCACCAGGCCGGCTACCATCGTGAAGCCCTGGAGGACGTCATCGGCCCGATGCCGCAGATGGGCCTGCTGATCCACCACGCCAGCGACGTATTCAAGATCATCACGTGGCTCCGCTCGGCGTACCAGGGGCCGGCGAGGCACAAGTACCACTGAGCGCGGCATGATCGTGCGACGCGCCGCTCGCGTGCTCGGAGTGCTCACGCTGGCCTTGCTGGCCGGCGTGAGCCAGTCCTTCTGGGCACCCGCCGCGGCGGCGCACGCGGCGGTGCGCAACTTCACGATCACGTTCCTGCGCAAGCGGTACCACTTCAACCCGGAAACCCTGCCGTCGCTGCTGGAGACTCACCCGGGCAACCTGGGGCTCGCCGGCTCCCAGGAAGCGACCTATGAGCTCAACACCGCCGGCAAGTTCATAGGCTGGAATTTCAAGCTGAATGTGGTGACCGTTCCGGACGGCGGCAGCCTGGCGGCCGCGGCAGCGAGGCTGCTCGCCGGCGGGCCGAAGGTCATCATCTCCGACCTCCGCCCGGACGACCTCCTGGCTCTCGCCGACCTGCCGTCCGCGAAGGATTCATTGATCCTGGACATGCGGACGACCGAAGACCGGCTGCGGCAGCAGGAGTGCCGGGCGAACGTCTTTCACCTGCTTCCCAACCAGGCGATGCGGACGGATGCGATCGCCCAATACCTGGTGTGGAAGCGCTGGCCCCGATGGTTCATCATCCAGGGTCCCACGAAGGAGGATGCCGTCTACGCGGCGGACATCCGCCGCTCGGCCGCCCGCTACGGCGCCCGCGTCGTCGCGCAGAAGACCTACGACTACAATCCCGGCTCGCGCCGCAGCGACACCGGCTATCAGCAGATCCAGACACAGATGCCGCTCGCGACGGAGGTCGCCGGCGATTACGACGTGATCTTCGTGGCGGACGAGACCGATCTTTTCGGCGATTACCTGCCCTACAACACGTACGACGCTCGCCTGGTCGTGGGCACGCAGGGACTCGTGGCGAGCGCCTGGACCCCGGCCTACCAGGAATATGCGGCGCTGCAGATGCAGCAGAGGTTCGATCTCTTCGCCCACCGCGGCATGACCGAGCGCGATTATGGCGGCTGGCTCGCCGTCAGGATCATCGGCAACGCCGTCATGCGGGCGGACAAGACGGCACCGATGCCGATGCGCGAGTACCTGCGGTCCAAGGACTTCCTCATCGCGGGCTACAAAGGGCAGGGCCTGACCTTCCGCCGCTGGGACAACCAGCTGCGCCAGCCGGTGCTGCTGTCGACCCCGCTCATGACCGTGTCCATGTCGCCGCAGCATGGCTTTCTCCATCCGGGCTACACGACCGATACCCTGGGCTTCGACGCGCCGGAGACGAAATGCCATTTCTAGCGATGCCCGGACGCCGCGCCGCGCCGCTCATATTGGCCGTGGTCCTGTGCTCCTTCGCCGCGATGGCCCGCGCCAGCGAGCTCTTCGTCACGAACGAGGTCGACGACACGGTGACCGTGCTCAACGGCGAGACCTACAAGGTGATCGCGACCATTCCCACGGATCAGCGGCCCCGGGGAATATTCGCGACCCCGGACCACAAGTACGTCCTGGTCTGCGACGGCGACTCGAGCAACATCGATGTCATCGACGCGAAGACCTTCAAGGTGGTGCGCAGGATCGATACCGGCCCCGACCCCGAGACGCTGGCGATGTCCCCGTCGGGCGACACGGTCTACGTCTCCAATGAGAACAACGCCCTGGTCACGGTCGTCAACTTCGCCACCGGCAAGTGGATCACGCAGATCCCGGTCGGGATCGAGCCCGAAGGCCTCGGCGTCAGCAGGCACGGGCATACCGTGGTGGTCGTATCGGAGACGACCAGCATGGCGCATTTCATCGACACGAAGACCTGGAAGGTCGTGGCCAACATCCTGGTCGACACGAGGCCGAGGATCGCGCAATACACCCGGGACTACCGCGAGCTCTGGGTCTCCTCCGAGGTCGGCGGGACGGTCTCGGTCATCAATCCGCTCAGCCATCAGATCCTTCACATCATCGACTTCCACATTCCGGGCGTCGACAAGGAGTACATCGGACCCGTCGGCGTGCGCTTCACGCCCGACGATAAAACCGCGTTCGTGGCCCTGGGGCGCGCCAATCGCGTCGCCGTCGTCAACGCCAGGACCTACGAAGTCGAGAAGTACATCCTGGTCGGCCAGCGGCCCTGGCAGATCGCCTTCAGCCCGCACCACAAGAGGCTCTTCGTCGTCAACGGACTCACTAATGACGTGACGATCATCGACGTATCGTCGCAGCAGGCGGTGAAGTCCGTTCCGGTCGGCCGTCTGCCGTGGGGCATCGCCGTCATCCCGTGAACCGCCCGGGCGAGCGCCTCCGTTTGACACGGTGCGTTCACCTGTGTCTCGTCGCGCTTCTGGCGGTCATGTCCGCCGGACCCGTGTACGCGCGCGCGGTGCCCACGCTGCGCATCGCCGTCCTCAAATACGGCACCGTGAGCTGGGTCATGGATGTCATCGCCCATCACGGGCTCGCCAAAGCAAACGGCATCCGCATCGACGAGCTGGCGCTCGCGGGTACTCCGGCCACGCTGGTGGCGCTGCAGGCGGGGCGTGTCGACTGCGCGGTGACGGACTGGCTGTGGGTGTCGCGCCAGCGCGCCGCCGGGGCCGATTGGACGTTCTTTCCGTTCTCGACCGATCTCGGCGCGGTGGTCGCCGCGCGCGGTGCGCCGATCCATGGGCTGGCCGACCTGCGCGGCCGCAGGCTCGGCGTGGCCGGCAGTCCGCTCGACAAGAGCTGGGTGATTCTGCAGGCGCTTGCGCGGGAGCAGCACTTCGACCTCGCGCGCGACGCGCACGTTTCCTTCGGCGCCCCGCCGCTCCTCGATCAGGAGCTGCTCGCGGGGCGTCTCGATGCCGTGCTGACGTTCTGGAACTTCGCCGCGCGGCTCGAGAGCCGCGGCCTGCCCGCAGTCCTGCCGATGAGCGCTGCCCTGCGGCGGCTCGGTTTCAAGACTCCGCTTCCGCTCGTCGGTTATGTGGTGTCGGACCGCTGGGCGCGGGCGCATCCGCGCGCGCTGGCGGGGTTCGTGCGCGCCACGCGCCAGGCGGAATCCATTCTGGCGAATTCGAATGCCGAATGGGCCTGGCTCGGCCCGAGAATCAAGGCGCGAAACCCCGCCGAGCTGAAGGCGCTGCGTGATGCGTTCCGGGCAGGCATTCCGCTGCATTGGGGCAAGAGCGAGCGGGGCGAGGCGAGCGCCCTGTACGCGCTCTTTGCCAGAGTCGGCGGCAGGACGCTGGTCGGGCTCAGCCCGACGCTGCAGCCGGGCACGTTTCTCGACGCGGTGCATTACTGAATGCGCGTGAACGCCACCGCGCAGCGCGCCTCCTCCCGGCTGGCGGCAGCCTCGCTGGCGCAGCGCATCGGCTCGATCGCGCTGCTCGTCGCGGTGTGGCAGATCGCCGCCGTCGCGGTCCACAGCCGGATGCTGCCCTCGGCCGCCGCCGTGTTCGCGGCGCTGGTGCAGCTGTGCCTGCACGGCACGCTCTTCTTCAATCTCGGCATCACGCTGGCGCGGGTCGCGGCCGCCTTCATCGTGGCGATGGTCATCGGCACGGCGATCGGCATCGTGATGGGCCGCTCCCGCACGATAGACGTCCTCTTCGACAGCTGGCTCGTGCTGCTGCTCAACCTGCCGGCGCTGGTGATCATCGTCCTGGCCTATGTGTGGTTCGGGCTCACGGAGGCGGCGGCAATCGGCGCGGTGGCCGTCAACAAGATCCCCGCCGTGGCCGTGACTCTGCGCGAAGGCGCGCGCGCGCTCGACCGCAACTATGCGGAGATGGCGGAGAGCTTCCACGTCGGCCGCTGGCGGACGCTGCGCCACGTGGTCATGCCGCAACTCTATCCCTACATCTTCGCCGCCGCCCGGTCGGGCCTGGCGCTGGTGTGGAAGATCGTGCTCATCGTGGAGCTGCTGGGGCTCAGCAACGGAGTCGGTTTCGAGATTCAACTCTACTTCCAGCAATTCGACGTGACCCGCATCCTCGCCTACACCATCGCCTTCGTGGCGGTCGTCCAGCTGATCGAGTGGGTGCTGTTTCAGCCGCTGGAGCGGCACGTGGGTCGATGGCGCCGGTGACACCCGCCCTGCTCGCCGAGATCCGCGAGAAGCGGTATCCGGGCGCGCGCGGGGCGACGCCCCACGTGGCGCTGGCCGGCCTGTCGCTGCGGGCCGCCGCCGGCGAGATCGTGGCCCTCGTCGGCCCGTCGGGCTGCGGCAAGACGACGTTCCTCAACATCGTGGCGGGGCTCGACCGGGACTTTGCCGGCGAAGTCCGGCTCACGCCGCGCCCCGACGGCCAGCCGGCGCGGGTCGGCTACGTCTTCCAGGAGCCGCGGCTGCTGCCATGGCGGACGGTCTACGAGAACATCGCCCTCGTCCTGCCGCCGCATCGCGCCGAGCTCGTCGCCAGGGACCTGTTGAAGGCGGTCGGTCTGGCCGAGGCGCGCGACCGCTATCCGCCGCAGCTGTCGGGAGGAATGAGCCGTCGCGTGTCCATCGCGCGCGCCTTTGCGATCGAGCCCGACCTGCTGTTGATGGACGAGCCCTTCGTCTCCCTCGATCACGACACCGTGGAGCAGCTGCGCAGCCTCCTGCTCAAGCTGTGGCACGCACGGCCGACGACCGTGCTGTTCGTGACCCACGACCTGCGCGAGGCGCTGGTCCTCGCCGACCGTCTGGTACTGTTGTCGGGAGCGCCGGCGCACGTGGTGGCGGACGTTCCGGTGAGCCTGGCGCGCAATCGCCGCCACAGCGGCGCCGAGATCGAGCGGCTGCGCGAGGAAGTCCTGCGCCACCACCGCGAGCTGATCGGCGCCGCCGGCGCGACCTCGCCGGTCGAGTGATAAGCTAGCGACCATGGATTCACGTCCACCCCGGATGATGAAGCGGCACGGCCCGGGTACCCGAGGCACCGGGACCTGCCCCGCCCGGCGGCGGACGGCCACCCCGGAGCTTCGCGCGCAGCAGGTACTGCGCCGCGCAAAGCCCGGATCCGGCGCTGCATACCAGCCGTGATGTTGGACCTCAACACAGAGGCGGCGGACGGAGGAGCGGCGGGCGCGCCCGCCCGGGAGGCGCTGCCGCTCGTCGTCGAGGGACTCAGCCACTCGTTCGGCGAGCGGCAAGCCCTGCGCGAGGTGTCCTTCAAGCTCGGCCGCGGCGACCGTACGATGCTGCTCGGTCTCAACGGCGCGGGCAAGACGACCCTCTTCTCGCTGATCACCCGGCTCTACAACCACCGCAGCGGCTCCATCCGGATCTTCGGGTGGGAGATCAAGCAGAAGCCGTCGGAGGCGCTCGCCCGGCTCGGAGTCGTGTTCCAGCTGGCGACCCTCGATCTCGAGCTGTCGGTCGCGCAAAACCTTTACTATCACGCCGCCCTGCATGGCCTGCCGCGACGCGAGGCCGGCGTTCGCCTGCGGCGTGAGATAGAGCGCGTCGGATTGACGGATCGGCTGCGCGAGCACGCGCGCACATTGAGCGGCGGCCAGCGGCGCCGCGTGGAGATCGCCCGCGCCCTGGTCCACCGGCCGCGGGTGCTGCTCCTCGACGAGCCCACGGTGGGGCTGGACGTCGCGAGCCGGCAGTTCCTGCTCGATCACGTCCGCATGCTCTGCCGCGAGGAAGGGATCGCCGCGCTGTGGGCGACGCATCTGATCGACGAGGTCGATTCCGCGGCGCGCGTGATCGTGCTGCACCGGGGCCGGATCCTCGCCGAAGGGCCGGTGCCGGAGGTGATCCGCCGCGCGAATGCCTCGTCGATGCGCGAGGCGTTCGACAAGCTGACGGGCGAGCGTGGCGAATGAAGGCCGTCCATTATTATCGCTGCATGCGCGGCATCGTATGGCGCGAGGCCCTGCGCTTCCTGAACCAGCGCGGGCGCTTCCTCGCGGCCCTGGTGCGGCCGCTGGTGTGGCTGCTCATCTTCGCCACCGGATTTCGCTTCGTGCTCGGCGTGTCGATCATTCCGCCGTACCAGACCTACATCCCCTACCAGGTGTACATCGCGCCGGGCCTGATCGGCATGATCATCATGTTCCAGGGAATGCAGAGCTCCCTCTCGATGGTGTGGGATCGTGAGACGGGCAGCATGCGAACGCTGCTGGTAAGTCCGCTGCCCCGCTGGTACCTCCTGGTCTCGAAGCTGGTCGCGGCGGTGATCGTTTCCGTGCTGCAGGCGTACGTCTTCCTCGGCATCGCCTATTTCTGGGGGGTGCATCCGCCGCGCCTCGGCTATCTCCCGGTGTTTCCGGCCCTGATCCTCGCGGGTATGATGCTGAGCGCGCTCGGCCTGTTCCTCTCGTCCGTGATCCGGCAGCTCGAGAACTTCGCGGGCGTGATGAACTTCGTGATCTTCCCGATGTTCTTCGCCTCCTCCGCGCTCTATCCGCTGTGGACGGTGCAGCAGGCGAACGAGAGGCTCTACGAGATCTGCATGGCCAACCCGTTCACGCATGCGGTGGAGCTGATCCGCTTCGCGCTGTACGAGAAATTCAACCTCGAGGCATTCGGGGTCGTCGCCGGGTCCCTCGTCGTCTTCATGGTCCTGGCGGTCCTGGGCTACGACCCCGGGCGTGGGCTCATCACGCGCCGGGGCGGCGCCGAGTGAGCGGCAGCGCCGCTCACCGGCGCGCAGCGCTTCAAACTAGAACTTGTAGACGCCCTGCACGGCGATCTCGGTCTGATTGTCGGTGAGGACCGTGACCGGCGAGACCGCCTTCACGAAGCCCGGCTCGTTGGAGGCATCGTACCGGCCCTCGAGACGCAGCTCGAAATCCGACACCGGGTCGTAGCCGACGGTGATCGTGCCTTCCTTGAGCTTCTGCGCGGTGCCGGTGATGAAGCCGTTCTTGTCGTCGAAGTACTCGCCCCGCAGCGACACCCGCCACTCACCGCTCAACTGGTAATTGACGTACGCGGCGAGGCCGTCCCAGTCGCCGCCGGCGGTCACCGGGCTCGCGTCCTGTTTGCCCCAGTCGTAGCTCACGACGAACGACAGGGCGGAGGTGGCGTTGAAAGTCGCCACGGTATCGAAGAACTTCCGGCTCGCGAGATCGACCGGATCCCTGCCGATGTACGCCTGGGCCGTCAGCGAGAAGTATTTGTCGGGAGTCAGGGCGATCCCGAGCTCGCCGGTCTTCGAGCCGTAATCGACCTTCGTGTAGTTCCAGCCGTTGTTGATGCCGACGATCACGCTCAGCGTGTCGGTGACCGCGTAAGTGGCGCGCAGCCCGGTATGGGTCATCGGCTCGGCGAAGAAAAGAAGCGAGCGCGAGAAGTTCGTGTTGCCGGTCGGCGCGATGACCTCGGCGCCCGCCAGGGTGGTGAATTTGCCCGCCTGCAGGGTGAGGGGGCCCGCCACGTACTGGACGTAACCCTGCAGGATGTCGAAGGCGTTCGAGCTCGACGCCGAGGCGCTCTCGGCGGCGTTGACGATCTTCGCATCCTCGCCGGCGATCATGTCCACCACCGCGCCGAAGCCCGACTTCGGCTGGTAGGCGAGTGTCAGTCCCGCCTGGTCGAGCTGGAACGTATCGTGCGAGGTATCGAACTGGTGGTCGGTGTTGTAGCCCGAGGAGTCGTAGTAGGAGGCCGCCACATAGCCGGACTCCGTGATGCCGGAATCGGCCAGCACCTGCGACAGGGTGGTGACCGGAGAGCCGGCGGCGAGCGCGCCGGCCGGCGCCGCGCCGGCCGCGGCGAGCAGTGCGGTGATGTGGATCCGCTGCAACAAAGGCTTCTGCATTGGGGCCCCTCTGGGTGCCGAAGGATGTCGGTGGGCGTGCGGCTCAAGCATCCCCCATGCCAAGTTTATTTACCGTTATGAATCAATAGCTTGAGTGAGGACGCGGGCCCGGATCGCCGGCGATCGCACCAGCCTGGTGCGGCTTCGAGCCGGCCTCTCCCAATTGGGTGCGCTGTGGCCCGGATCACGGTATGACCCGCAGCCGCGAAGTCCCGGCGGGTCGCGGTGTCATACTTTCCGCTTTTGAGTCAGTCTCGTCCGACGGGTTTTTCAGACATTACAAATGGGTTACCCTGCGAGAATCCCTCCGGAATGTTCCAGAACAGAGCCGGACTGTCGCTCTCCGGCGACAGGGACCTCTGTTTGTGCCGCGAAAACCGGGCGCGGCGCGAACCGGATCGTAAGAGCTGAATGGCCCGGGGGAGCCTAGGTGTTGTCGTTTCATCGAACGCAGCTGGTAGCCGCCGCTCTCGCGCTGCTTTTGCTGACCTCCGCGATCGGTCAGACGCCCCGCACCCCGCAGGCGCCGAAGGCGCCCGCATTCACGTTCGCCACGGTGCGGCGGCTGGCGCAGGAGCGCGCCGCGCGTCCTTACCACATCCGCTCGACCCCGCTGCCGCGGGCACTGGCAAAGCTCAACTACGATCAATACAGCGACATCCATTTCCGGCCCGCCGCCGCGCTGTGGCACCGGCAATCGATGTTCGACGTGCAATTCTTTCACCGCGGCTTCAATTTCGACCGCCGGGTGAACGTATACGAGGTGCTGCCCTCCGGCGTGCGGCCGGTGATCTACCACCCCTCGATGTTCCAGTTCGGCAAGGGCGTGCCGCGCGTCCTTCTGCCCGCGAACCTCGGCTTCGCGGGCCTGAGTGTGCACTACCCCTTGAACAACCCGGGCGAGAAGGATCCGGTCATCGCCTTTCTCGGCGCCTCCTATTTCCGGGCGCTCGGTCGCAACCAGGGGTACGGACTCTCGGCGCGGGGGCTGGCGATCGATACCGCCACCGCGGCCGGTGAGGAATTCCCCTATTTCACGGATTTCTGGCTGGTCCGTCCGGAGCCGAACCAGCAGAGCATGACCCTCTATGCGCTGCTCGACAGCCCGAGCCTCGCCGGCGCCTACCAGTTCGTCGTGCGTCCGGGCACCATCACCCAGGTGCAGGTCAAGGCCGAGCTCTACCCGCGGCGGACGGTGGACAAGCTGGGCATCGCCCCGCTGACCTCCATGTTCCTCTACGGGAAGAATTCGGCGCGCCGCCGCTTCGACGACTGGCGGCCCGAGGTCCACGACAGCGACGGCCTGATGATGCATACCGGCACCGGCGAGTGGCTCTGGCGGCCGCTCGACAATCCGCGCCAGCTCGAGGTCAACCGTTTCATGGACGACAATCCCCAGGGATTCGGGCTCATCCAGCGCGACCGCAACTTTGCCGACTACGAGGACCCGGCCGCGCAGTTCGAGCGGCGGCCGAGCTATTGGATCCAGCCGCTAGGCAACTGGGGCAAGGGCGGCGTCGAGCTGGTGGAGATCCCGAGCGACGAGGAGATCCACGAGAATATCGACGCCTATTGGGTGCCGACGACGCCGGTGCGGCCGCACGTACCGATCCGCTTCTCCTATCTGCTGTCGGCCTACCTGAGCTCCGGCGACCGCTGGCCCCCGGGCGGCAGGGTGGTCTCCACCCGGTTCGGACCGGTGGTCCAGGGCGTGACCCCGGTGTCGGGCATGCGGCTTGTTCTCATTGATTTCGCCGGCGGCGACCTCGATTCTCTGTTGCCATCGCAGCCAGTGCATGCCGACGCCTGGGCGTCGGGCGGGAAGATCGGTCATGTGACCGTTCAGAGGCTCCCCGAGAACGGGCACTGGCGCGTGACGATGGAGGTGAAGCCCGGGAGCGGCGACCAGCCGGTCGACATGCGGTGTTACCTCGACCTTTATGGCCAGGCCTTGACCGAGACGTGGACCTACCAGCTGAATCCCTAGAGAGTGCGGCATTGGATGCCGGTCGTCTGCGGCGCGCGGCGCGCAGGCGCAGGGCGCTTTTTTTCAGCTTGACGCTGCTCACGGCTGCGGCGGCGACGGGCATGATGTGCGACATCCTCGCCGCCAACGGGCTGACCGACCTCAAGGACGCGGGTCTGGTGCTCTTCTACGTGCTCTTCGTCTGGATCACGGGCGCCTTCTGGACGGCGCTTGCGGGATTCGTGGTCCGCCTGCGCGGCGGCGATCCGCTGTCGCTCAAGCCCGGCGAGCTCGCCGGCCGGCCCCTTGCCGGACGCACCGCGGTCGTCATGCCGATCTACAACGAGGAAACCAGGCGCGTGGCGGCGGGCCTCGACGTCATCTGGTCCTCGCTGGCGCGGCTGCCGGAGCAGTCCGCCTTCGATCTCTTCATCCTCTCCGACACCCGCAAGCCCGAGATCGCGGCGGCGGAGGAGGCGGCCTGGCGCGAGCTCACGGCGCGCCATCACGCCCGCGGGCGGATCTTCTATCGGCGGCGGGCGGAGAATCTCAGCCGCAAGGCCGGCAACATCGCCGACTTCGTGCGCACCTGGGGCGGCGCCTACGACTATGCCATCGTTCTGGACGCCGACAGCATCATGTCGGGCGAGGCGCTGGTCAGTCTGGCCCGGCTCATGGATGCGCACCCGCAGGCCGGCATCATCCAGGCCCTGCCTTTGCCCGCGGGCCGGGAGACCTTCTTCGCGCGGCTCATTCAGTTTGCCGCGCGGCTCTCGAGCCCCATGCTCGCGAGCGGCCTGGCCTGGTGGCAGTTGGGCGACGGCAACTACTGGGGCCACAACGCCATCCTGCGGCTGAAGGCCTTCGCCGCCCACTGTGACCTGCCGCGCCTGCGCGGCGCGCCGCCGCTCGGCGGTGAGATCCTGAGTCACGACTTCGTCGAGGCCGCGTTCATGCGGCGCGCGGGATTCCAGGTCTGGCTGGTCCCGGATGACAGCGGCAGCTGGGAAGAGGTCCCCTCGAACATCATCGACTACGCGGCGCGCGACCGCCGCTGGGCACAGGGCAACCTGCAGCACCTCGGCCTGCTCCGCATGCGGGGCCTGAACTGGCTGAGCCGGGTGCACCTGCTGACGGGCGTCCTTTCCTATGCCAGCTCGCCGCTCTGGCTGCTCGTGCTGCTCTTGAGCTCGACCGTCGTGATCGTGGATGCGATCCATGGATACCAGTACTTCCCGCAGGGCGCCTACACGCTCTTCCCGACCTGGCCGAAGTACCGGGATGGGGAGATCGCGGTGCTGATATCGATCACCGTCGCCGTGCTCTTCCTGCCGAAGATATTCGGGGCGCTGCTCGCCGTGAGGGACCCGCGGCTGCGGCGGGGCTTCGGCGGCGGCGGCCGGCTGTTCGCGAGCCTCGGCATCGAGCAGCTCTTCAGCATTCTGCTCGCGCCCGCGATGATGCTCTTCCACACGACCTTCGTCGTGACCACCCTGGCCGGCAAGCCGGTGGTGTGGCACGCGCAGGAGCGCGGCGATCGCGGAATCACGATGCTCGAGGCGCTGCGGCGGCACATGTGGCACCTCGCGATCGGCCTCGCCTGGGGAGCGGTGATCCTCGCCTTCGCGCCGCGATACATCTGGTGGCTCCTGCCGGTGCTCGCGGGCATGGTGCTGGCCGCGCCGCTGACGGTGCTGACGAGCCGCGCGCAGGCCGGGCTGTGGCTGCGCAAGCATCGCCTGCTGCTGACGCCGGAGGAGACCGAGCCGCCGGCGGAGCTGGCCGCTCTGAGCGCGCGCCTCGCGGCAGGCGCCGCCACCCGGGAGGCGCCAGCGCCCCCGGCGCCGGAGGCCGCATCCGAGCCGACCGATGCCGTGCCGGAGAATGTGCCGCTGCCGATGCAGGCGCAGCCGCCGCGCTACCTGACACCCCGGGACGCGCTGGCGTGGATCGGACGCTGGTGGAGCGTGAACCCGACTTCGACCCCCTGACTGCGGGTGCCGCACTCCAATGGCGCGCGCCCGCGCGCCCGTGCACCGGCTTCGTGCCTCCGATGCGCCGAGGTGCCGGCGTGATCCGCGCGGGCGGCCGGTCTTTCATTGGCACGGGCATTGCAGAAGTCCTCGCCGGAGGTCCTCATGACCGTGCTCGACTTCGCCAAGATCGCTGCCTGGCCCGCTTCCAACGAGGAGGCCGCGGACGCTGACCCCGCAATGGTCTCGAGCCGCCTCACCCGGTCGCAGATCGTCGATGCGGCCACGCGGCTCATGGCGCGGCGGGGCGATCACCGCATTCCGTGGCCGGCCATCGCCGTCGAGGCCGGAGGCGAGCCTTTCGGCGCCGCGCCGGACTGGCTCGATGACCTGCCGGATCTCATCGACCAGTGCTACGCGCGCACCGCGCAGGCGCTCTGCGACAGCCTGCTGCGCGCCGAGACCGCGCCCGGCACCGCGCTCGACAAGCTGGCGGCGTTTCTGGTGGCCGCGCTCGAGGCGCGGCGGGAGCTCGGGACGCTGCTGTCCTTCCGCCGCGGGCGCAACCTGCCCGATGGGCTGCAGCGGCGCCTGCACGAGCGCGACATGATGGTGCGCACGCGCCTCAAGCGCCTGCTGGAGCAGGGCAGGCGCGATGGCTCACTCGCCCGGCGCAACCCCGACAGCGCCTGCGAGCTGATCCTCGCCAGCCTGATGGTGCCCGATGTCGCCGTCACGGACCCCGAGCAGCTGATCTGGGACAGTGAGCTGGTGGAGCTGCTGCTCGCGGCCTTGGCTGAGCCGCATCCCGCGGCGGCCGAGCCGGTGCCTTGCAGCCAGGGCACTTAGCGTGTCCGTTTCCGGGAGCGCTTGGGCTCGCGCGAGCGGGTCCCTGAGAGCGCCACGGACGGCGGGACGCCGATTGTGCGCTGCTCTGCCCGGGCCCTGCCGCCGTGGATGGCGAGCGGCACGGCTTCGGCGAGGCACAGTGCGCGTGTAAACTCGATCTCCTGCCGCAGTTCCGCGGCGAGGAGATAGACGTGCTCGAGCATCTCGACCGGCTGCCGCCGGACCCCATTCTCGGCGTCATGGCCGCTTTCCGAGCCGATTCGGACCCGCACAAGGTGGACCTCGGCGTCGGCGTCTTTCGTGATGATGCCGGAGAGACTCCCGTCATGAAGGCGGTCCGCGAGGCGGAGCGGCAGGTGCTCGCGCGGCAGACGACCAAGACCTATGTCGCCGCGGTCGGCAACGCCGGATTCAACGAGGCGATGGAGCGGCTGGTGCTCGGGCAGGGGCATGCCGCGCTGGGCTCGGGCCGCTTGCGCACGATCCAGGCACCCGGCGGGTGCGGTGCGCTGAGACTGGGTGCGGAGCTCATCCGTGCAGCCGCCCCCGATGCGGTCGTGCACGTCAGCACACCCACCTGGGCCAATCACGTGCCCCTGCTCTCGAACTGCGGGCTGCGGCTCGAGCGTTATCCCTATTTCGATCCGGCGACCGGCGGTGTGGCCTTCGAGGCCATGCTCGGCGCGCTCGATCGTCTGCCGCCGCGGTCGGTCGTGCTGCTGCATGCGTCGTGTCACAACCCGACGGGTGCCGACCTCGAGGACGGGCAGTGGCGTGAGCTGCTCGGGCTGGTGCGGCGGCGCTCGCTCCTGCCTTTCATCGACATCGCTTACCAGGGCCTCGGCCGGGGGCTCGCCGAGGATGCCTACGGGCCGCGGCTCTTCTGCGCGGAGCTGCCCGAGGTGCTGGTCGCGGTCTCCTGCTCGAAGAACTTCGGGCTCTATCGCGAGCGCACCGGCGCCCTGCACGTGCTGAGCGCGGCGCCGGCCGCGGCGGATGCCGCCGTCAGCCAGCTCATGCGGATCGCGCGCGGGCTCTATTCCATGCCGCCGGACCACGGCGCGGCCATCGTGCACGCCATCCTGACCGAGGAGCGGTTGCGCGGATCCTGGGAAGGGGAGCTCGAGGCGATGCGCATCAGGATCCAACAGCTGCGCACCGCGGCGGTGCAGCGCCTCGCGGCCGCGTGCCCGCGCAAGGACTTCGGCTACATCGCGCGCCAGCGGGGGATGTTTTCCTACCTGGGTGTCGACGTACAGGCGGTCCGTGAGCTGCGGGAGCGGCACCACGTGTACTTGATGGACGACAGCCGGATCAACGTCGCCGGACTGCGGCTGGACAACATCGGCTACTTCGCGGAGGCGGTGGGGAAGGTGGTCGGCGCATGAGCCATCGGGAACAGGGATGTCCCCCGCCGCCGCAGGCGGCGGAGCTTTGGGCAAAAACCGCGCCTTTTGCCCAAAGCCGCGCCGGGCCGGGCAGGAGCCCGGATCCAGCGCTTCAAACCAGCTCGATCAGCCCGTCGGACAGCTCGTCGGTGTTGGAGGGGTCCGGGGGATAGTGCTCGGCCATGGCGGCGCCGCAGGCGCCGATCGCATCCACGAAGCCGTCGACCACCCGGCCCCGGCTCACCTGACCGACGAACTTCTCGATGATGCCCCGCCAGCGCGCCTCCCCGAGCTTCGCGTGGATCCCCTTGTCCGCCACGATTTCCACGTACCGCTCCGCGAGCGACACGAAGAAGAGCACCCCGGAGTGGTGCGGGGTGAGTTGCACGCCCTGCTCGTAGAACTGCGCCCGGGCGAGCCGGCTGGCGTGCGCGTGCTTCACGCGCCGGGGAATGAGCTTCAGATGCAGCCCCGGCACGGACAGGAGCAGCACGGCCAGCGCGATGAAGATGAGGAGCTGGATCTGGTAGAGGTGCACCCAGGTCACGGACACCCGGGCGAGCAGGCACGCGCCCGGAAACAACAGCGCGGCGATCGCCGACCAGAGAAGCGGCAGCAGGACATAGTGATCGCTGGCGCGCGCCACGACGGCGACGAACTCGCCGCTCGTGCCTTTCTCCGCGGCGTGAATCGCCGCGGTGATCCGGGCCTTGTCTTGGGCGGAAAAGCGGATCATGCCTCACCAGCTCCCGGAGGCGCCGCCGCCGCCGAAGGATCCGCCGCCGCCCGAGAATCCACCGAAACCTCCACCGCCGAAGCCTCCCCCCCCGAAGCCGCCGCCCCCGCTCAGCATGCCGAGCGCGAGCCAGCCGAGCCAGCCGCCGCCATAGCCTCCGCCCCGACGGCCGCGGCCGAAAATGGCCCGCAGCAACGGCGAGATCACGAAGAAGAGAACGAGCAGCATGAGGAAACCGGTGCCGTTGCGCTCGTGGACCTGCTGCTGCCGCACCACCTGCAAATGGCCGCCCAGCACCCCGAGGATGGCGTCGGCTCCGGCCGTGATGCCGCCGGCGTAGTCGCCTTTGCGGAAGCGCGGAACGATGACGTCGTGGATGATCAGGAAGGATTGCGCGTCTGTGAGCGTGCCTTCGAGGCCGTAGCCGACCTCGATATCCACCCGTTTCCCTGCCGCATCGACCATGAGCAACACGCCGTTGCTCTTGCCCTTCTGGCCGATGCCCCAGTGCCGCCCCAGCTGGTAGCCGTAATCCCGGATGGGATACCCGTTGAGGGTCGGCAGCGTGACCACCACGACCTGGGTGCCATTCTCGCGGGCGTAGGCCGCCAGCTTCTGCGAGAGCTGCTGGAGCGCGTTACCGGGCAGCAGGTGCGCATCGTCCACCACCGGGCCGGTGAGCGCCGGGAACAGCGGCATGCCGGCATCGAGGGGGTTCTGCGCCGCGAAAGCGGCCGGGACCGCTGCGAGCGACAGCAGGCAGGCGAGCAGCCAGAGCGGCCAGCGGGCGACGGGCATATCCGGTTGGCCGGGCCGTCCCCGAGCCCTAGAACTTCACCTTGGGAGCCTGCTGCGCCTGCTCCGAGATGGTGAAGTTCTGTATGGGCTGGTAGCCGCTGTAGAAGAGCGAGTGATACCAGCGGCCTGGGATCGTGGTGAGCTCCGTATCGTACTGCTGCACCGCCAGGATGTAGTCGCGGCGGGCGACGGCGATCCGATTCTCGGTGCCCTCGAGCTGGGCCTGCAGGACCAGGAAGTTCTGGTCGGCCTTGAGGTTGGGATAGTTCTCGGTCACGACCATGAGGCGCGACAGGGCGCCGCTCAGCGTCGCCTGGTTGCGCTCGAACTCGTGAAACGCCTTCGGGTCGGTGAGAATGTTCGCCGGGATGCGGGTCTGACTGACTTTGGCGCGGGCGTCGGTCACCGCTTCGAGCACGGAAGCCTCGTGGGCCGCGTACCCCTTGACCGTCGCCACCAGGTTCGGAATCAGGTCGGTGCGGCGCTGGTATTCGTTCAACACCTGGCTCCAGGCGGCAGTGACCTGCTGCTTGTAAGTCGGGATGTTGTTGATGCCGCAGCCGCTGAGAAGCAGCAGCGTGCCCGCCATGGCGGCCCATCCGGCGAATTTGAGGTGACGGCGGGTTCCGGACATGTGAGTCCCTCGAGATGCCCTACAGCAGATGGGGCGGCATCATAGCACCGTCCGGGCCGTCAGTCGGTGTGAATGGGACCCGGCACGGCGAACGCCGGGACATTGCCGATCGCGGTGATCTCGTAGACCTCGCTGGCATGGCGGTCGTCCATCACCGCTCCATCCGCTCCCAGCACGAGCTTCAACAGCGCGCCGCTCGAATCGGCCACGCAGGCCGCGAACGCTTCGCGAACCGCGGCACCGCCGTCGGCAGCCACCGACCAGACGTGTCCATCGACGCCTGCCTGCCGGCAGGGTTTTCCGTGCCGGAGCGACACGCCGGAGACCCGGGTCATGTCGAAGAACTGCCGCGCGAAGGAGGGCAGGTTCTGCTGCGCATAGGCGTCCGGGGAGCCCGTCTGCGCCAGCCAGTACTTGCCGAACGGCGCATAGATGTACCGCATGCCGTTCACGTATCGCGTGGTGGCACCGGAATCGACCTGCCAGTCGGTCGGGCTGTGGACGCTCGTATCGACGGTCATGTGGTAGTTGCCCATTCCGCTCGTCATTTGCGACCGGTAGTTCGTCAGCGATTCCAGCCGCTCGAGCGACAGGCCGCCCCAACCCCCGCGGTGCGCGGGACTGACAGAGGTCTTTGACGGTTTGGCCGAGGAATGAACCGGCGATCCGCAGCCGGCGAGAAACACCACGGGAAGCAGCGATACAGCGCCTGCGGCGAGGGTCGTTCGCATTCGTTTCATGCCCGTCTTTCCCAGAGGTCCGGTAGTCTGGACGCCGGTGTGTCGGACGGTCAAGCTATCGTCGTCGCTCCAGCGCGGCTGCCATCGAGTGAGCGCCATGAACGATCGGCGAATCGACTGTTTCTTTTATGGGTTGTTGATGGACGTCGGCATTCTCCGCGGTGATGGCGTCACGCCGACGCACGTACGCCGGGCGTACGTGGATGAGTTCGCTCTACGCATCGGCAATCGCGCCACGCTGGTTCCATCGACCGGTGCCCGCGCGTACGGGATGGTGATCTCGCTCACGCGCGGGGAACTGGAGCGCCTGTACGCGGCTCCCGGGCTCGAGCAGTACCGGCCGGAAGCGATCCTGGCCCGTTGCCTGGATGGCGGCTCCGTCCCCGCTCTGTGCTACAGCCTGCTCGCCGCGCCGGGCGCGGACGAGAGGAATCCCGCCTACGCCGCCAGGCTGCGGAGGGTTCTCGGGGACCTCGGCTTTCCCGCGGAGTCTGTCGACTCGGTGGCGAGGTCCTGATCCCGCCGGGGCGCGCTATCGTGCGATGGCGCGCACCAACTCCTCCAGCGCCTGAGGCGTCACGGCGGGGCTGCAAAGATGGCCCTGCCAGCCGCTGCACTTCATCGCCCGCAGCGCATCGAGCTGTGCCTGGGATTCGACACCTTCCGCGACCGTGAGGAGCTTCAGGGCGCTCGCGAGCCGGACGATGCAGTCGACGAGCAGCGTGCTCGAGGCGTCATCGGGCAGTCCGGTGATGAAGGAGCGGTCGATCTTGACCAGGTCGAGCGGCAGCTTCGAGAGCAATCCGAGGGCCGAGTAGCCGGTGCCGAAGTCATCGAGGGCGATGCGCAGCCCCGC
>DAHUXV010000028.1 GCA_027306985.1 Gammaproteobacteria bacterium
GAGCGGCGCCATCCTGGGCGTGCCGAGGCCCGTCGCGAGATCGTAGCCACGGGTCGTCCGGAAGAGCCCGTTGCTGTCGGCCGTGTGCTCGCGCCCCTCCCCGGTGATGTCGTTGAAATAAAACCCGGGCGCGGAGCGGAATAAGGCGTAGAGCAGCGGGTTCGCGTTGCCGATGCGGCCGCGCCAGACCCCGTCGCGATCGGCAATGATTCCCGACCAGACGGGCGATGAGAGGCTCGTGCCCCCGATGCCGAACCAGCCCGCCGGTGAGCCGGTGATGGTGGCACAGACGCTGTAGGGTGTCGACGCACTCCCGGTGCAGTACTCCGCATACGGCGTGTACTCGTCGGCGTTGGCGGAGACGTCCGGCACTTCCCGGCAGGGCGTTCCCGTTGCGGCCAGCGCGCACTGAGTCGTGCCGTTACCGTAGGTCGTGTAACGGTTCGTGACACCCGGGCCGGACTGATAGAAGGGGCGTCCCCAGAACTGGCTGCTTCCGCCGCCACCGGCGCCCAACACCGCGCACCAGAACAGACCGGGCTGGCCGCCCTCGTTCGCTTGGGTGTTGCACAGATTGTCGACGTTCCACACGGTTTCCACGCCCCGGGGATACTCCGGCGTCGGATCGCTCCCGGGATTGAAGGACTCGAGGGAAGTGCCACCGACGCTCGTGACCCACGGCTGTGACGAAGGATCGCCAACGTTGACCACCGACGTTCCGTCGCTGCGAAGGCAGCCGAACGCACCCGTGTCCCCGGCGGCGGAGAACATGCTCTGTCCCTGCAGCGCCATCTGCTCGAAGATCAGGTTCTCAGCCTCCGCGTAGCCCGCGCCGGCATCGTTCTCGCACACACCCCAGCTGGAGCTCACGACGTCGGCCACGTCGTCATTGGCGATTTGGGAGTACTCGTCGAGCTCCGTCTGGCCGGTGTAGTCGTTCGGGGCGTTGTAGACGTATATGTGGCTCGCCGCGGGCGCCATGGAGAGCTGCGCCTCGATGTCGGCATCCACCTCGATATCGCCGGCGTAGCCGTTGAAGTTCGCGGGGCATGTATCGCTCGCAGGGCACTGGGGAGCCAGCGGACCGCCATCGACCGTGACATCCACCAGGTGCGGCGAGTAACGCGGTCCGTAGAAGTAATGTGCCCAAGTCTGGATGTCCGACTGCTGATAGGCGGAGAGCTCGAACACGGCCAGATTGACGCCTCGGCCCTTCGTGGCCCACCCCGCCTCGGGCGCATCGTAGATGGAGTTCGTCTGCGAGGGCGTCAGGCCATTGCAGCCCGGGCCGCCGCCGTAGCCGAAGGGAAATGACGTGCCGTTGTTCACGGCCGCATAGAATTGCGCCCGAGTCGGATACGGCGCCTCGCAATTCGGCTGTCCCTCGTCATCCCGGTCGAACTTGTACTGCCCCTGCAGCCGCACGGTATTCGACATGCCGACCACGCCGAGCACGCCCGAGACCAGGCTCGCGGGCAGCTTCAGGGCTGAGGCGTTGGCGAAGTAGCGGATGCCGTTCGGATTGCGGAAGTTGTGGATCGACGTGCTGAACGCAGTCTCCACCGTGCTGCTCGGCCCGCTCACCCGCAGCAGGAAGGGGGACGCGGTCCGCTGCACGGTCAGGCCATTGGACTGCAGATAGCTCGTGATCGCGCTGACGGCGCCGCTGTCCGGCGCGAACTGCGCGTCGAACTGGCCCCGCGCAAGCCACCGGTGATAGCCGGCGCTTTGCGGGTTGTAGACGTTCTGCAATTGCCGCGAGAGCGCCGCCGGATCCCGCGGCGCCAGGACGATTTCCACCGTCATATTGGCGCTGGTGAACGTTCCGGTATCGACATCCGTCGATGGCGTGAAGCTTCGCGGGATGGCCGCCCGGACGGCGGCGAGCGCCGTGCCGGCGCCCCACGAGCACGCAAGGACTG
Organism: Gammaproteobacteria bacterium; assembly: GCA_027306985.1. Taxonomy (GTDB): domain Bacteria; phylum Pseudomonadota; class Gammaproteobacteria; order Steroidobacterales; family Steroidobacteraceae; genus 13-2-20CM-66-19. The sequence continues at coordinate 1,923 of DAHUXV010000028.1, forward strand.
CTCCAAGAAGAATCGCCCAGGCCTGCCGCCATGAGCGGTTGCTTCCCGCGGAAGCACGCGTATCGCTGTTCATTAGCTCTTCTCCCCTGACGCTTATCGTTCTATCGGCGCCAAAAAATGCAGCGCGCGCGGGTTTTCTGCGGGGCCGTACGCCGCAACGGCCGCCCGCCTCATCAGCGCTGCATCGCACTCGGATCAAGCAACTTGTGACGGCACTCGAGGTGCCGCGTTCTTCTTCGCCTCGAGTTGATTTTGTTGGATGATTTCTTACGCCATGCGCCGTCGGTTGTCAATCGGACGGCACTGCGCCCCTCCTCACCGTGACGCGCCCGCGGGGCTTGGCCGGTGCTGCTCCGCGAGTCACGCTGCTGGCGGGCCACCCGGACGTTCGCGCTCGCCGGCGTCCTCGCCCGAGCGCAGCGACCATCGATCTCATGCCGGGCTCCCGGATCTAAGGTGTCACCGCGAGCACCCTGGCAAGACTTCGGTCCTCCAGGTTATGTCAAGTGGATGGAACGATTCCCGCGCAGCAGCCACGCAGGCCGGAGAGCCGCGATCGCGGCGCCGCCTCGGCGCCACCGCGCGCCGCCGCGCCGGCTGATGCCCGATGTCGCCGGACACCGAGATCGGCGATCGGCCGCCCATGCCTCCGCTCGACCGCGGCCGGCGCCGCGGGCATCGCGGTCGCCGATTACGGCCGCGGCCGCGAAGGTGGGGGCCGCCGAGGCGCTCGCGTCTTGCGTGGCCGCCGGAGCGGCGGCAAACTGGCGTTCGTTATTCGTACGCCCTTTCGCTATTCGAACTCTGGCGCATCGGGCGATGGCGGGTCACCGGACCGAGCGGGAATCGTGAGCGATATCGAGGTCCCTGTCCTGATCGTCGGCGGCAACCTCGTCGGGCTATCGGCGGGCCTGCTGCTGGCACACCATGGCGTACGCCCGCTCGTGATCGAGCGGCACTCGGGCACCGCCATACATCCGCGGGCCGCGCACGCCACCCAGCGCACGATGGAGATCTTCCGCTCGGCCGGTCTCGAGGCGGCCATTCGCGAGCGCTCCGCGGAGCAGTTCGTTCAGGACGGCGGGGTCGTCGAGGTCGAGACCCTGACCGGCGGGGCGACCCGGGAATTCATCGCCGACCTCAACGCGGGTGTCCGGGACGTGAGTCCGTGCGAGCGCGTCTTCCTGTCGCAGAACTCGCTCGAGCCGCTCATCATGGCGCGCGCGAGACAGCTCGGAGTCGACCTGAGGTTCTCCACGGAGGTGGTGTCCGTGGACGAGGGCCCGGGCGGCGTGACGACGCTGCTGCGCGATCGAGGGAGCGGAGCGACCTCGACGGTTCACTCCCAATACCTCATCGCGGCCGACGGCGGGCACAGTGGAGTGCGGCGCCGGCTGGGGATAGCGATGCGGGGACGCCCGCCCTTCTCGAGGAGCGTCACCATCTATTTCCGCGCCAACCTGCGCCGGCTCCTGGAAGGCAGGCGGTGGGCGGTCGTCTACGTGAGAAATCCGCTCCTGCGGGGATTCTTCCGCTTCGAGAAGCCCTTCGACACCGCCTTCCTGGTCGTCAACACCGAGGGTGACCCGGAACGGCCCGTCACGGACATCTCGACGTCCCTGACTTCAGAGCGCGCGGTCGACCTCGTGGCGTGCGCGCTCGGCTCGCGGGACATCCCGGTCGCGATCGACAGCATCATGCATTGGGAGGCCGCCGCGCAGGTGGCCGAGCGGCTGCGGACCGAGCGTGTATTCATCGCCGGAGACGCGGCACACGTGATGCCGCCGACCGGCGGGTTCGGAGGCAACACGGGCGTTCAGGATGCCCACAACCTGGCCTGGAAGCTGGCGCGAGTCCTGAGAGCCGAGGCTCCGTCGGCGCTGCTCGCCACCTACGAGGCCGAGCGCATGCCCGTCGCGACGCTCTCCACCGAGCAGGCCTACACGCGCTACGTGCTGCGCACGGATCCGAGCCTCGGCGCCGAGCGGTGCGAGCCGCTCGTGAGCGATCTCGACATCGAGCTCGGATACGTGTATCGCTCCCCGGCGGTCCTCACGGAGATGCCCGACGATGGCGCGAGGCACCTGAGCCCCCGCGAGTCGCGCGGCCGTCCCGGAACACGCGCGCCGCACGTCGGCCTCGAAAGACACGGACGAAGCCTCTCATCGCTCGATCTTTACGGCCGCAACTTCGTGCTGCTCGCGGGCCCTGCCGCCAGGCAATGGTGCCAAAGCGCCTCGATCGCAGCGTCCGAAGAGCACATCACCCTGGACGTTGCACGCCCCGGCGCGGACGGCCTCGAGGACCCGGCCGGGAACCTGAGCAACCTCCACGGCATCGACCCCGACGGTTGTCTGCTCGTGCGTCCCGATGGCTTCGTCGCCTGGCGCGCCCGCAATGCGCAAGGGGCTTCCGTCGCGGCGCTGCGCTCGGCGCTGTCCAAAGCGCACACGCGCGGCTGAGGCGATCCGCTCCCGGGCGACGGCCGTTCCGGTCAGTCCTGGTAATCCTCGTTCCCGGGAGTGGGCACCGGTTTCAGTCGCGCGATCTGCGCCTGATCCTCGAACGCCAAGGTGTAGAAGGCGCCGTGACTCGAGCTGACCCAGAGGTAGAGCGCTCCGTGCCGCCACACGAAGCGGCTGTGGGCCTTCGACCAGGAGAAGTCGACCGGGGGGCTGACGCCCTGGAAGGGATTCAACAGCGACCCTGGATCGATCTGCGTCGGCACCGGCGGGGCGGGCCCGACGAAATAGGCGATCTCCTTCGGCCGGTACGGATCGTGGATGTCGAACACCCGGATGCCCGCCTGGTGGCTCGAGCAGGCGAGCAGCTTCGCATCGCGGGGGTTGTCGAAGGTGCAGTCGTGCGCGCTGTAGCCGAGGCCCCCCATGGTGACCGTGATGTCGTGCTCGGTCTGCGCGCAGTTCTTCGGATCGTCCACCGCCAGCATCAGCTGCGCGACGAGCTTGGGCTTCTTCAGATTGCCGATGTCGATCAGCCGCTCGAAGCCATACGGAGGCTCCCCGGCGCGACAGGCCGCGATCGCATCCTGCGGGTAGCGGTGGCAGCCGCCCGATCCGCACTCATCACCCACGCCGAGGTACGGCTTGCCGTCGATGAGCGCGAGATCGGGCTGGATCGCGGTATTGCCGTTCACCCAATAAAGTGAGCCCAACATCTTGACGACCGGATGCGGCCGGCGGTCCTGCACCTGGCTGACATCGTAGATGACCAGCCCGTTGCCGGAGCTGTAGACGCCGGGGCGGATCTTGTGCCCCACCACGCCGCAGAAGAGCAGCGTGTCGGGCGGATGGCCGTCGACGGTGAACTGGTTGAGCGAGATCCGGTGGCAGAGCTGGTGCGCGCCCGCGCCGCCCGCCTGGCCGTTCGGGAAATCCCAGTCGAGGATGATCCTGGGGCGCCGGGGATCGGTCACGTCGATGGCGTAGATGCGCCTCTTGCTCCACGAGGTGACCCAATAGGTCTTGCCGTCGTACGCGAAGTTGCCCGCATGCGCCACGAAATCGGCGTCCGGCAGCTGGCCGCTGTAGAGCAGCTTCGGATGCGCGCAGTCGGCCAGGCCGTAGAGCGCGATGGCGGGCTGCGGTCCATCGCCATGCCAGCTCTCGGCGGTGGCCAGGAGCGCGCGCCGAGGGTTGACTGCCGCCGTTTCCCAGGGGTAGAGGGATGCCGGATCGTCCAGGTTGGCGGTATACCTCGGGTGCCTCTGGCTCGACACATCGAGCACCTGGATGCCGGGATGCAGCAGCGGCGGGTCGTAGAGGCCTTGCCGCCGCCGCCGATCCGCAGGATCGAGGAAATGCGTGTTCGCCGCGGTCACTTTGCGGCCGGCGTCATAGCCATCGGTCGTGACGTAGGCGCAATTGCCGTACCACATCATCTGGTGACCGGCGCCCTGACCTGCGTACTCGCCCACGACGGCGAGATTGCAGTTGTAGGGCCGCGTGGAGGAGCCGCTGCGGCGCTCGGCCGCCGTGAGCTGGCCATCCAGGCCCGCCTCGGTCCGATCACCCGGCTGGCAGACCGGCGCCGAGACCGGACCCAGGAAGGGCGCCTGTGCTCGCGCCTTCACGGGCATGGCGGACAGACCCGCCACACTCAGGCCGGCAATGAGCATTGGGCCGATTCCTCGGGCCATTCGACGCAGATCAGGCATGACGGGGCTCCGCGGGACGATTGATTCTTGGGAGTGCAGCGGCTTCAATGGCCTTTATACCGTCAAAGGTGGAGCACTTCCAACCATGAAGCGTTCGCGCGGATTCGCACTGCAGATCCTCCTCGCGGCATCGTCCGGCGCATCTCTGGCGGCCGCAGCGGCGGCGGCTGGCTCTCCTGCGGGAGTGCAGCACAGCCCGGCCTCGGCGCCGGCCCCAGCGGCGCAAGGACTGCCGAGGGTCTGTCTCGACGTCCAAACGACTGACCGTCTCACCGGGCAGTTCGCGGCACGCGTGAAGAAGACGATAGTCGCCTCGGGCGCCCTGCGGCTCGCATCGGCGAGCGGCTCCTGTGACCTGCTGCTTCATGTTCCCGGCAACCTGCTTCGCTTCCAGACGGCAGGCGGCGTCATGGTCGGCACTGTCGTGATCGTCACCTCGCCGTCGGACCGCTACCTCTCCACGAGCATCGCAGCGTGTCAGGCGAGCGAGCTCGAGCCCTGTGCGGTCCGCGCCGTGGCCGCCGCCAAGCTCGCCCTGCTGGTGACCGGAAACGGCGCCCGCTAGATCTGCCGCCATGCCCGCGCGGGTGGCGGGCTCAAGGCGAGACCGGCTGCACCGCGATGCCGTCGGGACCGGCGATGAAAACCGTGCCGCCGTCCGGGGTGATGGCGAGCGGCTGCGGAAATCCCAGGTCGCCGGTATTGCCGGCGAGCGTGATCGGCGCGCCGAGCTCGGGATAGAAGCCGTTGCTCGGTGCGGCCGTCAGGTCGTACATATGCAGCTCAGGCTGCGGGTCGGTTGCGAGGACCGCGTAGAGCCGGGTGCCGGCCGGATTGACCACCATGCCCGCGGCGTCGGGCACCTGGCCGAGCAGCTGACCCTCCGGTCCGAGCACCACCGAGCTCCCCGCGAATTCGCTGCCGGTGAGATCCGCCGATGTCATCGAGTACACCGAGTTGCTCAGAATGCCGAGCTTCTGAACGATGCCGGTCGATGAGACGTACTCGTCATACGGCATCAACATGACCTCCGAGCCGTCTCCGCTGGCGAATGCGCCCTCCGGCAGGACCGGCGCGCCCTGATCGTCATATAGAGCCGTCCACGTCCGGCTGGAGGTGCCGAAGGCGTAAGCCGAGCTCATGATGTCCGACCAGACGAGCGCAGTGCCGTCGTTGGAGCAGGCGAAGCCTCCGCCGATATTGCCGGTAAAGGCGCCGTGCGACGGCTCGGTGACCGGCGTACTGTCCGTCTGTGCCAGCGTCAGGGGATCCAGCTCCACCATGCTCATGCCATTGTTGACGGCATTCGTCGTAACGACGAGCGCCAGAAGCTTCGTGCCGTCCGGCGAGACACTCACCTGTTGCAGCCCGCTCATGACCACCTGCTCCGGCGAACCCCAGGAGCTGCCGTCGAAGGCATAGCGCAGCAGTGTCGAGCCGGTGACCACGAGCAGCGCGCTTCGATCGGCATCGTAGGAAAAACTCGTGGCCGGCGCAGGGGTCGACACCGGGTAGGTCAGAAACGCGGCAACGAACGCGGGCGGACTGACGACATCGAGCGTCGCGCTGTAGGCGACATTGCCGGAGTCGATCGCGATGTCATAGGAGCCGGCTGCGAGCGGCGGATAGGTGGCGTGGATTTCCGTATCGCTCACGACCGAGACACTGTCGGCCGCCGTCGTCCCGAAGGTCACCGCGGACGCGCCGGTGAATCCGTGCCCGCGCAGAATGACCGTCCCGCCCGTGTTCACCGCCACGACCCGCGGCATGACGGTGTCGGCATCCACGGAGGACCCGATGTCGTACGTCACGGAGATCGTCTGCGGGCTGCCATTTAACTGACCGGAGGAGCAGCTCGGATCATTGAGGCAGGCGTAAACCGTGAACGAGCCCTGATGGGTGCCGGCGAGCAGGGCCGTCGGGTTCGCCGGCACGATCGTGGCCTGGCCGGAGTCGCCCGACACCGTGATGCCCGTGGCGGTCGCGATGTCGGGATCGTTCTCGACGATCTTGATGTAGAGGGTTCCGGAGGCAGCGCCCGTTACCGTTCCCGTGATCGTCTGGGTCTGCGGCGGGGCCGAATGCGCCGTCGCGGCGCTGAACGAGACGCTGGTCGGCGAGAAGCTGATGCTTGCGGCCGCCGCGCCGCCGCCGCCTGCGCCCCCGCCTCCTCCTCCGCACGAGCACAAGAGGGCGGCCAGTGCGGGCAGCAGGCAGGAGCGGCCGATCCGCGATGCGAATGCCATGATTCGTTGCGCCCCTGTCCGGACCGTCAATTCATTCCGATGTCTCGCCGGGGGCCCGGTCCCGGCGCGATCTTATCATGAGATTGTTGTGCGCTATCACAACCAGCGGAGCCGCGAGCGGCAACCGCCCGCGCGTGCCGATGTTGTCGTGCAACATTCCGGTGCATCGACCGCCGCCTCGCCGGGCGGCGCGCGACCGGCGCCCCGCCCCCGCGAACCGCGTCACAGAATCCGCTGCGCGCCCCGGGGCGCCCCGGAACTCAAGGCAAGGGCCGTTGCGCCCGCCGCGCGAACGCGCATGATGGCTGCATGAGGAGCGATGATCAGGGCGTCGCTGCCGTGAGCGTTCCGCGCCAGCCTCGAGCGCGCGAGCGCCCGCATCCGGATGCGCGATTCGTGACGGGCGAGTATCGCCAGGCGCGGCTGCTGGTCGTTCTCGCGCTGGTCCTCCTCGCCGGCACCGCGGTGTACCTGATCGCGCACCAGCGGCAGCAGACCTGGCACGCCGCGCGCCAGAGCGTCCTCAATCTGGCGCTCGGGTTGGATTCGTCCATCACCGGACTGCTCGAGCAGTCCACCTCCAGCCTGCGGCGGATCGGCACCGCGATCTGCGCGCCGCCCGGATGCACGCCCGGGCCCGAGCAGGCCATCGCCGTGTTGCGCGCCGTGGCGCCATTCGATTCCGTGTCGAGCTATCTCGGCCTGCGAACCGCCGGCGGCGTCGTCCTGGCCGTCGATCAGGCGGGCGAGCCGGTGGCGAGGCCCGATACCCTGCGGGCGATCGCCCGGGCGCTGCGGCCGGCCGCCGCCGGACTCGGTCTCTCGCCGCTCCTGCGGCTCCCCGCCAAGAGCGGGCATTATCTGCCGATCACGCTGAGCTTCCAGTCGCCCTCGGATGGGCCCGAAGTCGCCTTCGCGCTCGTTCCGGTACGGCGCCTGCTCGCGAGCACGGACAGCCTGCGACTGCTGCCCGACAGCTTCGTCAGTCTGGTGACGACCGACGGGCGGGTGCTCGTCGCCTACGCTCCGGGCCGCGGCTCGTTCATCTCCCTCGGCAGGCACGCCTCGCCGCAGTCGCTCGCTCGGGTGGGCAATCGCCGCAGCGGCGTCTTTCTCTCCGTGCCCTCCAGGAGCGGGTTCGTGGGGTTCGCGCGCTCCTCCGCGCTGCCGCTTTACGTGAGTGCGAGCGTCCCCGTCGCATCGCTTCGCCGGGAGTGGCTCGAGCAGGCCGCCGCACCCACCGCCGTGCTCGCGATCGGGATACTCGCGGTGCTCATGTTCGCCTGGCAGCTGCAGCGCGCGCTGCGCCGGCAGGCGGCCTACCTCGCCGAGCAGGAGTACCTCGCGCAGCACGATGCGCTCACGGGACTTCGCAACAGGGACGGCTTCATGCGCGAGCTCGAGCGGGCGATCTCGGCCGCGCCCGATGACCCGCTCGCCGTCCTGCTCCTCGACCTGAATCGCTTCAAGGAGATCAACGACACCCTCGGACATGCCGCCGGCGACCGCGTGCTCGAGGAGACCGGCGAGCGGCTGCGGGAGCGCTTCGGCGACTCGAACGCGTGCATCGCGCGCCTCGGCGGCGATGAGCTCGCGATCCTCGTCCAGGGTATCGAGGTGGCCGCGCTCGAGAGCATCGGCGCACGGCTGCAGCAGTGCCTGGGACGAACCACCGTCCGCGGCGGCATCGAGCTCGAGCTGACCGCGAGCATCGGAGCGGCGGTCTACCCGCAGGACGCGCGCACGCCGAGCGAGCTGCTGCGCTGCGCCGACATCGCGATGTACGCGGCGAAGGAAGAGCTCAGCGCCTTCTGCCGCTATCACGAGGTGATGGATCACTTCACGCCGGAGATGCTCGCCCTGCAGAGCGAGCTCGGCAAGGCCCTGCGCGAGGGGGCGATCGGCGTCGCCTATCAGCCGAAGGTGCGCCTGGCGGACGGCGAGCTCATCGGGCTCGAGGCGCTCGCGCGCTGGACCCACCCGACGATGGGACCGATCGCGCCCTCGCAGTTCGTGCCGCTCGCGGACGGCACCGAGCTGGTCCATCCCTTCGTGCAGTACATGCTGCGCGCGGCCTGCGGGCAGGTGATCGAGTGGGGCCGCCGGGGCCATCGCGTGCCGGTCTCGGTGAACATCAGTGCCAACAACCTCCTCGACCGCGGATTCGTCGACAAGGTGCGCGCGGTCCTCGAGTCCTTCGCCCTCGAGCCGGCGCTCCTCGAGCTCGAGGTGACCGAGGGCGCGGTGATCCGCTATCCGGATACGATGCTCAAGCGGCTGCGCGAGATCCGCGCGCTCGGCGTGCGCCTCTCGCTCGATGACTTCGGGACCGGCTATGCCTCGCTCGCCTACCTGAAGCAGCTGCCGGTGCACACCTTGAAGATCGACCGCGGCTTCGTGACCAACCTGACGGGCGACGCCGCCGATCAGCGGATCGTGCGCAGCTCCGTGCAGCTCGCCCACAGCTTCGGCATGACGGTGGTCGCGGAAGGGGTGGAGACGGCGGAGGCGGCGCGCGAGCTGCTTTCCTACGGGTGCGAGTTCGCGCAGGGATACTACTTCGGCCATCCGCAGTCGGCTGCCGATATCGAGGCGCAGTGGCTCGAGCCCGCGGGCGTCAGTCCCGCCGGCGCGCGGCTTGCGCCGCGCCGGTCTGAGCGGGCCTAACCCAGCCAGTGATCGAAGAGCTTGATCCCGTAGTAAAGGCCCACGCCGCTGCCGACGGCGCTGAGGACCACGGCCGTGCCGATGCCGACGTACATGCCCATGGACCAGCCGACGCTGCCGGCGACGGTGGTACCGATCATGCCGAAGATTTTACGCATCGCGCGCCTTGATTACGCCCTCCCCGCTTCGGCCGCGAGGAACTCCGCCACAGAATCCGCAAGCGGGCCGGGCCCTCAGAGCCGGCGCACCTTGCCGGGAACGCCCGGGCTGCACTCGAGCGCGGCGCGGTCCCAACGGGCCGCATCCGCCGCCGCGGCGTAAGTGCTCGCCAGGAAATCGAGCACCAGGGCATCCGGGTCCGCCGCTGCGCGGACCGCCTCGTACGGCAGGATGAACTCCCCGAGCGCCTTCTCGAAGCGGGCGGCCGCGGGGACCCTGGCGTCACGGAACCCTTCCGGCTCCGGATAGGCGTAGGAATAGAACGCGGCCTGGGGAAAGGCGTCGTTGCCGGGCCAGAAGCCGGCGCTGCTGACTTCGTGCGAATACGCCTCGCGCGCCACCGCGTCCGGCAGGCCCGGCACGCCGCCCGGATGAGGCGGCGCCGTGCGTCCGGAGAAGCGCGTTACCGCCAGATCGAAGCTTCCCCAGAAGAAGTGCACCCGACTCGCCTTGCCGAGAAAACCGCTGCGAAAGAGCTTGAGGATCCGGTCGGCCTGGAGGAGAGCGCGCCAGAACTCGTGCGCGGCGCCGGCATCGTAGGAGGCGTGGAGACGGTCGCGCGGGAACGGCACCGCGTTCGGTATCTCGTTCGGCATCTCCCCGATGCGCACGGCGATGCCCATGTCATCCAGCAGATCGATCACCCGGCGATAGAAATCCCCGACCGACTGCGGCTCGAGCGGGATCGAGCGCTCCGCGCCCCAGCTCGCGCGCACGCCGAGCCGGTGCGCGATGAAGTCGAACTCCATCTCGAAGATCTCCCGCCCGGATGGAATCGGCGAGGTCGCAAGTCCCCGGGCGGTCACGTAAAGCGGCACCTGCCAGCCGTGGTTGACCCAGGGCGTGAGCGCCAGCCGCACCTTGCCGACGATCTGCGTCCAGAGGTGCAGCGTCGCCGCGGTGTCGCGCCAGGTGACATATGCGAGGGCGGGCCAGTCGATGCGGGTATCGTTCATGCGACACTCCCGGGTGATGTGTCTACGCACGGCGAGGGCCTTCATTTCCCGCCCGGAGGGCGGCCCCGGCGAGCCGCCGGAACGCGCCGGGCGTGACGCGCATCACACTCCTTTCCCGCCGCGAGACTCAAGTCTCACCCGCTCGCCGTCGATAAACCCTTGATTGCCAATCTTCCCCGCGCTGCGGCGCTTGCGGCGGCGGGGATCGATCTCAGCCACCAAGGGCCCGCGGATTACCAATACCCATGACTTCGAGCGACGGGCTGCAAACCATCGACTCCGTGCTGATCGTCGACGACAGCGGCGTGCAGCGCGGTCTCGGCGCCGCCTTGTGCCGGGAGCTGCGCATCCCGAAGGTGCACGAGGCCGGCGATGGCCGCGAGGCGCTGGCGCTGCTCGATGAGCTGCCGGCCCCGCCCGCGCTCCTCATCATCGACCTCGAGATGCCGACCATGGACGGGCCCGAGCTGCTCTCGGCGCTCGGCGGGCGCGGCACCCGGACCCCGATCATCCTCGCCTCCTCGCGCGAGCGGGCGCTCATGAATTCCGTGCAGGACATGGGGACCGCGCTCGGACTGCGCATCGTGGGCGCGCTGCAGAAGCCGCTCACGCTCGCGAGCCTGGCCGCGCGGCTGCAGAATAAGCTCGAAGCCGCGGTCGAGAAGAAGGGACCGGCGCGCCGGCAGCCGGTCGACCCGGAGTCGCTGCGCGCCGCCCTCGCCCGCGGCGACATCACGGTTCACTACCATCCTCAGGTCGAGATCGACACGGGGCGGGTCCGCGGCGTCGAGGCGCTCGCCCGCTGGCAGGATGCGCAGCAGGGGTGGATCGCGCCCGATGCCTTCATCCCGGTGGCGGAGCAATACGGCCTCATCCGCGAGCTCACCTTGAGCGTGATGGACGAGGCCATGCGTCAGACGGCGCTCTGGTGCCGGCACGGGCTCGATCTGTCCATCGCCATCAATCTCTCGCCGCTCCTCCTCGACCGCGGCGAGCTCGTGCAGGAGATCTCCGAGCTGCAGCAGCGGCACGGCTTGCGGGCGGAGCAGATCGTGCTCGAGGTCACCGAGAGCTCGCTCCTGCGCGATCTGGCGATCGCGCTCGGCGTGTTGACACGGCTGCGCCTGCGCGGCTTTCGCCTCTCGCTCGATGACTACGGCACGGGCTTCTCCTCCATGCAGCAGCTCGCGCGCATTCCCTTCACCGAGCTGAAGATCGACCGCACCTTCGTCCACGGCGCCCACGAGCGCGACAGCCTGCAGGTCATCCTGCGCTCCGCCCTGGAGATGGCAAGTCAGCTCGGCATCGAGACGGTGGCCGAAGGCGTCGAGTGCCTGCAGGACTGGCAGCTGCTGCGCCGCTATGGCTGCAAGCTCGCGCAAGGGTGGCTGCTCGCCAAGGCGATGCCCGGCGAGCAGCTCGAGGGTTGGCTGCCGACTCTCCAGCGCCGCAGGCCGGAGCTGCAGGGCTGACGGCACCGCGCGCCGGCGGGGCGTGGGCCGCGCCGCGCGTGCTACTCTCGGGGCGTGCACCCTCCCCTGCCTCCCAACGTCAGGCGCCTGCTGGCCGCGCGCGCCGCGCGCAGTCTCGGCCAGGGGGCGACATACGCCAGCTTCAGCCTGTACCTGCACGCGCTCGGCTTCAGCGGCGCGGCCATCGGCACGGTGTTGATGGCGGGGCTGCTCTTCGGCGCGCTGCTGACCAGCATCATCGGCCCGCTGAGCGACAAGGTGAGCCGGCGCGCGCTGCTCATCGGCTACGAGATCGCCGCCGCGCTCGCGGCGCTCGCCGCCATGCTCGCGCCGGACCGCTCGGTGTTGATCGTCGCGGCCACCGTGGGGGCCTTCGGGCGCGGCGCCAACGGCGCCGCCGGACCTTTCTCCCCCGTCGAGCAGGCCTGGCTCGCGCGCGAGGTCGCGGGTGAGGAGCGCCGCCGCGCGTTCGCCATCAACGCGACCCTGGGATTCTTGGGCATGGCGGCCGGCGCGGCGCTCATCGCCCTGCCGGCCGCGCTCGGCGCTGGGTATCACAGCCTCTCGAGCTACCGCGCGCTCTTCGCGCTGCCGCTCGCCGGCTCGGTGATCTCGCTCATCCTGATCTCGCGGACCCGCATCGCCGCCGCCGCACCGTCTCCCGCCTCCAACTCCTCCAGCACGCGCGCACGCGAGGCGTACGTCACGCGAGCCGAGAACCGCCTGCTTCGCCGCCTCGCCGCGGTCAGCGCCATCAACGGGATGGCCATCGGCATCGTAAGTCCGCTCATGGCCTACTGGTTCCTGCGGCGATTCCATCAGGGTCCGGCGACGATCGGTCCGGCGCTCGCGGTGAGCTTTCTGCTCGCCTCCGCCGGCTCGGTGCTCGGCGGCCGGCTCAGCCGGCGCCTCGGGGCGGTGCGCTCGGTGATCTGGATGCGGCTGGTGGGCGTCGCCCTCCTGGTTGCGATCCCGTTCTCGCCCAGCTTTGCCATCGCCGCGGGTCTTTATGCGCTGCGCTCCGCATTCAACCGCGGGACCGTAGGCGCGCGCCAGGTCGTCGCGGCCGGCCTGACCCGCGCCGAGCGCCGCGGGCTCGCCGCCAGCGTGCAGAGCCTGTCCACGCAGCTTCCCCGGGCCGCCGGCCCGGTGTTGGGCGGGTGGATGATTCACCGCGGGCAGTTCGTCGCCCCCTTCCTCCTCACCGCGGCGATGCAGGCGCTGTACCTCTTCCTCTACGGGCAGTTCTTCGGCGGCACCGCCTCCGACGCGGCCTGACCGGCGCGGCGCGGCGCTGCGGCGTTGAGCCCAAGACCACGCTATTTTGGCTCGGCGTGCGCCGGGCCGGGCCGGAGCCCGGATCCAGCGCTTCCTAAAGAGGCAGCGCGAGCAGCATCGCGAGCACCGCCTGCGCCTGCGCGAGCGAGGAGCGCAGCTCGATCGCCTGCGAACGGGTCGCGAGGGCATCGGAATCCACGCGGGCATACTCCGGGAGCGTCACCGTGCCGCGCCGCAGATTCCGCCGGGCCGCCGCCGCCGCCCGCTCGAGGCCGCCGAGCCGCCGATCGAGCGTCTCGAGCTGGTGCCGCATGATCGCGACGGACCGCCATACCTCGTCCGCCTGACTCGTCGTCTCATCGAGGCTCGCCTGGTAGGCCTTCAGGAGGTAGGCGCGGCTGGCGCGGCCCACGGCGATCGGGCCTCGGTTGCGATTGAAGATCGGCAGCGTGAGGGTCACGTTGAATCCGATGCTCTGCACGCCGTCCTGCGGATCCCTCGCTTTCGTGACCCCGGCGTCGAGGAGCGGAAACTGCGCGAGGATCGCCTCGCGCAGCCGCTCCTCCTCGCTGTGATAGCCCGCGCGCAGCGCCAGCAGGTCCGGCCGGCGGTTCGGCAAGGCGGCGAGCGCGGCGCGGTATTCGGCCGCCGTCACCGGCCGCTCGCCCGGGCCGCCGCGGAGCCGCAGCCGCACGCCGGGCGCGAGACCGAGCAGCTCATCGAGCGCGTGGCGCACCTGGTTCTCCCGCAGCTGAAACGACCGCCACTGCGCCGCGGCGGCATTCCAGGCGAGAAAATCGGCGGTCACCTCGCCGACCGTCACCTCGCGATGCCGCAGCGACGCCTCGTCCTGCCGATACACCCTTCCGAGGAGCCGCCGCCGCCGATCCAACAGCAGGCGCAGCCGGGCGAGCGAGCGGGTCTCGATGAAGAGCTCTCGCGCCCGCTCGGCGACCTGCCATTCCCGCCAGAGGATGTCGAGATTCACCTGCTCGAGGTGCGCCCTGGCGGCCCCCTCGGCCGCGCCCCGTGTGATCAGCGCCTGAATGTCCTCGGCCAGCAGGGCGTTGTAGCCGGTGAGGTATGAGGACTTCGCGAGTCCGCCGGAGAGTTGCGGATCGGGCAGGAGGCCCGCCTGCAGCAGCTGCGCGCGCGCGATGCCCGCCCGCAGCCTCGCGGCTTTGAGCCGCGGATTGTCGACCACCGCGAGGGTGACGATGTTGGTCTCCGTCAGACCACGCGCGGGGTCGAACGGCTGCGGCCCGAGGCCGGGCACGCCGAGGTTGCGCACGGGCACGGTGAGCGCCGGCGCGCGCGCCAGGTCGGGCCGGGTCGGGAGCGGCTTCGCGCGATAGATCGCGCACCCGGAAAGGAGCGCGGCGCAGGCCGCGGCGATTCCGAGGAGGCCCGGGCGCGCAACGCTGGCGCGCCTCACGCGCGCTGCTCCCGCGCGATCTGCCGGCGCCGCCAATGCAGGTAGAGCGCCGGGATCAGGTTGGTGCTGCGAATGGCGCTCCAGGCGAGACCGCCCAGGATCACCACCGCGAGCCCCTGCTCCGGGGCGGCGCCCTGACCGAAGCCGAGCGCCGTGGGCAACATCCCGAGCATGGCGGTGACCGCGGTGAGCACGATGGGACGGAAGCGCACCTGTATCGCCTCGCGCACGGCCGCCTCGACCGGCATGCCCTGCGCCTCGTTCTGCTTCGCCCGGTCGAGCAGGACGATGCTGTGCCGAAGTCCGATGCCGATCAGCGTCAGGAAGCCGATGATGCCGGTGGCATTGAGTCCCACGCCGCTCAGGATGAGCGCGAGGGTGCCGCCCGTGATGGCGAGCGGTATCTCGAGCAGCAGAAGCCCCGGAACCAGGAGGCCGTCGAACTGCAGCATGAGGATGCCGACCATGAGCACGAAGGCGGCGGCCGCGGCGATCAGGAGCCCGAGCGCCGCCCGCTCGAGCTCGGCATAGAGTCCGCCGAAGGTGACGCGATATCCGGGCGGCAGCGTAAGGCCCGCGAGCGCCCGGTGCGCCGCCGCGATCGTGCCGCCGAGCGTCCCGGTCGGTGTCGCCAGGATGTCGAGCGCCCGGGCGCCGGCGATGTGGCGGATCTGGTTCGGCGTCTCGATGAGCTTCAGGCTCGCGAGCTCACCGAGCGGCGTCCAGCCGTCGGTGCGGATCGGCAGCCGGCTCAACGCGCCGAGCGAGGTATGCGGCGCATCGCCGAGGCGCATGTAGAGGTCGAGCGGCACGTTGCCTTGCGGCACTTGGGCCAGCACCTCGCCGTTGAGCAGCGGGTCGAGCTGGGAATAGAGCTGCGCCGGAGTGAGACCATAGGCCGCCAGCGCAGCGTCTCGCGGATCGATCTGCAGTTGCGTGACGGGGTAGCCGTCGTTGTCGAAGAGGTCCGCCAGGGCCGGAACGCGGCGCAGGCGGGCGGTGACCTCCCTGGCGAGGACGCGCATCTCGCCGATCCTGGCGCCGAAGATGTGGACCACGAACGGCTGCGGCAGTCCCGAGAGGCTCTCGCCCAGCCGCTCGATCGTCGGCGTATCCACCGACAGCTGCACGCCCGGGAGCTTCGACTCCCGTTGGATCCGCCGACCGATCCGATCGAGCGCGTTGACGCTGACGCCGGGCTTGAGTGCGACCATCATCTCGCCGGCGTACGAGGGCTCGGTGTAGGTCGTGGCGGCCGAGGAGCCGATCCGCGCGTAGACGTGCGCCACCACCGGATCGGCCAACAGCCGGTGGGTCATCTCATCGACCGTCTCCCGGGTGTCGAGCAGCGAGCTGCCCGGAGGCAGGGTGAACGACTCGAGCAGCACCCCCTCGTTCGGCAGCGGCAGGAAATTGATCGGCACCAGCACGAGCCCCGCGAGGCTGAGCGCCAGCACGGCGAAGGTGATCGCGAGCGAGAGCCGCGGCCCGCGCGCGACCAGATCGAACAGCCGCTCGTTCCAGTGCCGGACCCGCTCGAGGGCGCGGTGACCGCTGCTCGCCGCCGGCGCCGGCCGCGCCCGGATGAAGCCGAGTCCGAGCGGGATCAGGGTGACCGAGACGAGGAGCGAGGCGAGCAGCGCGAAGGTCATCGCCAGCGAGAAGGGGATGAAGAAGAGTCCCACGAGCCCGCCGACGAAAAGGAGCGGCACGTAGATCGCGACATTGGTCAGCGTGCCGGTGATGTCGGGGATGACGATCGCGCGCACGCCGTTCCAGATCCCCTCCCAGTGTCCCTCGCCCCGCTCCCACTGGTGGTAGATGCTTTCCAGAACGATGATCGCATCGTCGGCCAGCAGGCCCACGGCGACCGTGAGCGCCCCGAGCGTCATCAGGTTGAGATTCTGGCCCGTGAAGTAGAGCGTCGCGATGGCGAGCGCGAGCGACAGCGGGATGCTGAAGGCGAGCACCCAGATGCCGCGGCCGGCGCCGAGCACCCAGAAGAGCACCGCCACCGCGAGCGCCATGCCGATGAGGAGATTGCGCCCGAGGTCGACGCCGATGATGTGAACGATGTGGCCCTGATCGTAGATGCGGACCCAGCGCACGCCGCGCGGCAGCTCGCCCGCGGTGCGCTCCAGCGTCGCCTGCACCTCGGTGGTGACCGATGTCGTCGCGGCGCCCGGCTGCTTGATGACGGTCAGTGCGACACTGCGCCGGCCATCGAGCTCGACGGCATTGTGCGTCGGGATGCCCGCGCGCACGACGCGGGCCAGATCCCCGAGGCGTATCGGCCCGTGAGGGCCGGGTACCGCGATCGCCTCGAGCTGAGCGATGTGCGCCGGCAGGTGCCTCGCCTCGATCAGCACGTCGCTGTGTCCCTGGGTCGTGTAGCCCGCGGGCTTCAGCAGCACCTGGCTTCTGACGGCCGCCGCGATGGTGGCGGCGGAGACGCCGTACCGGCGCAGCGCGCCGAGATCCGGCTGGATCCACAGCGCCTCATTGCCCCCGCCGTAGACGTTGACGAACTGCACACCCGGCAGCGCCCGCAGCGCCGGCGCGATGGAGGCGAGCACCGTGCGCTGCACGCCGGCCGGCGAGACGCCGGTCGGGATCCGCACCGTGTAGTCCGCCACCTCGTTGATGGAGTTGCCCATGATCTGGGCGAGTGGGTTCGCCGCGGCGGGCAACTGGCCGCGCGCACGGTCGATCGCCCCATTGATCGCCTGGAGGTCTTCCTCCGGCGTCGTGCTGCGCCGAAAGCGGGCGTCGATCTCCACCACCCCGTCGCCCATCTTGGAGCGCACGCTCTGCAGATCGGGCAGCGTCAGGATCTGCCCTTCGAGCGGATAGACGACGAGGCTCTCGAGCTCGGTCGCGGTGGTTCCGGGCAGGTGCACGAACACGCTGACCTGCGGGAAGTTGAACTCCGGCAGCACCTCCGTCGGGATGTTGATGAAGGCGTACGCCGCGTAGCCGATGAGCGCGATGAGCACCAGCGCCCACAGCACCGGGCGCATCAGCACGCGAGGGATGGAGCCTGCCGCGGCGGCCATGGATCAGTTGGGCGGCGTGTATCGCCGCGAGATGCCGCGATGGAACTCGAGAAAGGCGTTCGCCACCACGACCCGCTCGCCGGGCTTCAGTCCCGAGGAAACGTAGGTCGTCCAGCCCCTCGTCGGGCCCGGCACGATCCGCCGCCGGCGATCGCCGCGAGCGGTGCGCACCAACACCCACCAATGCGCCCGGTCGAGGATCAGCGCGCGCGTCGGCACCGCGACCATGGGCCGCCTCGCCCCGGCGAGAGTCACCGTGCCCCACTCGCCGCTGCGCCACGACCCGGTTTGCGCGGCGGTGTCATGGCCGCCCGCCGCTCGCGGGAAGAGCCCCACCTGCTCCCCGCCATCGGCTCCGAGCGCCTGGGACACGGTGCGCACGCGAACCGGCATCGGGGGTCCGGAAAGCGGGCGGAACTGGCCGATCATGCCGGGATGGATCGCGAGGGACCGCGGGCCGTAGTAAGTGGCGGTGAGCCACGGCCGCGTGGTCTGCAGCGTCAGGATGAGCTGCCCCGCCGCGACCTGCTCGCCGTCCGCCGCCGCGACCGCCAGCACCTGCCCGCCCGCCGGCGCGCGCAACGTGAGAGTCTGCAGCGCCACCTGCAACCGGCCGCGCGCCGCCGCATAGGCGGCCTCATCGGCCGCGAGTGCCTGACGGGTCGCGAGCTGCGCGGTGAGCTTCCGGCGATCCGCCGCAAGTTGTATCGACGCCGCGCGCAACGCGCCGCGGCGCGCGGCGAGCAGGCTTTGCGCCTGCGGGCCGCCGAGCACGGCGAGCACCTGGCCCGCCGTGACGCGCTCTCCCGGCAGCACCAGCCGGCTCACCACCCCGGGCTCCACCGCGCGCACCTGCGCGGCGGCGACAGGCTGGATGCGGCCGTATGCCCGGAAGGTCTCGGTCACGGGCAGCGCCCGCACGGTCATGATGGCGGCTTGCGACGCGGAGGCTGTCGCCGCCGCGCGGGATGAGCCGGGCGCCTGGGCATGTGCCGCGGCGCAGTCAAAGAGCAACAGTGCCGCGAGCGGAGCGAGCCCTCGCAGGTTAGGGGTTCTCAAGAAGTCATTCCGAGCAGCGGCCGGATGAGGAGCTGGCCGTAGACCGCACCCAACGCCAGGGCGGTGAGCAGCAGCGGAACCCACAGAGCTGCCGCGCGGCCGAGGCTGCCGATATCCGATGAGGCGCCGCGCAGCTGTTGGGAAGCCGGCGCCAGCAGGCGCGCGACGCGCCTGCGCAGGCTGCCCGCATCGCCGGTGAGACGCGCGTGGGCGAGCTGAGTCCCGGTGAGCCGCATGGCCGGGCGCGGCGCCGCGAGCCGCTCCAGGTAACGCACGGATCCCAACACCGCGGCCGCGAGGTCGGCGCCGTCGGCGCCCTCGGCCCTCGCCTCATCGTCACGGGCCAGCTCGAGCGCCTCGAGCCAGACCTCGAGGCGTCGGGCGGCCCGCGGCCAGGGCCACTGCAGGTCGGTCACGAGCTGCGCCAGCCAGATGCGCAGCGGATCGCGGTGCGCCGCGTGCGCGCGCTCGTGCGCGAGCGCCGCGCGGATGACACCGTCGTCGAGCTGCTTGGCGAGGAACGGGGAGAACACGACCTGCGGCTGGATGAGCCCGACCGTCGAGACGCCGCAATCGACCGGGTTGCGCAGGAGCGACCAGGCGGCGCGAACGAGCGCGCGCGCGACGACGAGGCCGAAGGGCAGCCACACCGCCAACACGACCCACGGATCGAGCGGGTCGCGCACCGGGTCCGGCTCGCGCAGCGCCCAGCCGCACAGCCACGCGGCGACGAGGAAGGCCGGCACGAGCGGATACCACAGCCGCCGCCAGCTGCGCCGCTCGAGCTGCGCCGGCGGCAGGTCGGCGGCCGTGGCCGCGGCCGGCCACCACACGAAGGGCTGCAGCACGAGCCCGCCGAGGACCATGATGAGGATCGAGAGCAGCGACTCACGCTCCATGCTTCGCCCTCCTGCGCGCGAGCACCGCGCGCTCCAGCTCCTCGAGCAGCGCCGGATCGGTGTCGTCCACGGCCTCGACCAGGGCCGCGACGGCCGCGCGCGGCGTCGCTCCCAGGAGGCGGGTCACGGCGTTGCGGGCACGGGCGCGCTCGACCTCCTCCCGCGCCACCCGCGGCCGGTAGAGGAATGCGTTGCCCTTGCGCTGGCGCTGGATGAGCCCCTTCTCGCGCAGACGGTCGACCACCTTCGCCGTGGTCGTATACACCAGGCCCTGAGGCGCGCCGAGGCGGTCGTGCAGCTCGCGCACGGAGGCCGCGCCCATCTGCCAGAGCTCGGCGAGCACGGCGTACTCGAGATCGTCGGCGGGCAGACGGAACCGTGTCATGGGCCCATTCTACGACCGTCGTCGTAGTGAGGCAAGCCGGCGCCCTCAGCCGCCGCCCGCGCCTGCGGCCGCGGACCGGCCGAGGAGCACACGTCCATCCCAACCGGTTCCGCCCGGCTTCGGCTCGCGCTGCACCAGGCGACCACCGGGAATGTCGGCGGCGAGGCGGTCGCGCGGCCGGTCGTACTCGGGCAGAGCGCGAGTCGTCGTCAGGAACCACGCCGGCCGCTCGAGGCGCTCCGCACCGACCGTCCCGAGGAGCACCGGAACGGCGCGCGCGCCGGCTGCCGCCGTCCTGAAATCGGATCGCCACAGACGCAGCACGAGGCGCTCGCGCCCGGCCCGGCCGGCGGCGGCCCGTGTCAGGACCAACACCTCCGGGTGTCCGTTCTCGAGACGCGGCAGGACCGGCAGGGTTGCCAGGCTGACATGCGGCCGCAGCCACGCCACGGCCGAGCGGATGCTCCACGGCACCGGCGCCTTCCAACCGTCGGCCGCCAGCATGCGCGCGAGCGCCGCGGGGCTGCCCGCCCACTGCACGGTCAGGGGCGCGCCGACCTCCCCGGCGAGGTCGACCCGGCGCGCCGGCAGCCGCGACCAGGCCTCGCGCCACCAGTCGGACACGGGCAGCGTTGTGACTTCCGTGCGCGGCGCGTAGAGCCGATCGTCCGCGGCGTGCCGCCGTGCGACGTGCGCCGCGCCGGTGACGAGGAGCGCGACACCGGCCGCCGCGCAGAGGCCGCCCGCGCCCACCGGCCGCGGATTGCGCCGCAGGTAGGCGATCCCGAGGAAGGCCGCCCAGGCCGTGCCGAAAGCGATGCCCGCCAACACGTCCGACAGCCAGTGCGCCCCGAGGTACACGCGCGAGAACGCGATGGCCGCCACGAACAGCGTGACCAGCGCCGCCATGAGCACGCGCCAGCGTGGCCCGACCTCCCACGCCACGACGATGGCGAGGAAGCCGTAGAGCGCGGCGTTGGCCGCGGAATGTCCGCTCGGGAAGGCGAAGAGTCCCCATCCCGGGCTCACACCGTAGGGACGCGGCACCCGCAGGGTGACTTTCATGAGCAGCGTGAACAGGCTCGCGCCCGCCACCGCCGCCGCCGCGTGCGCGGCCCCGCGCCAGTTGCGCCGCCAGAGGAGCCAGAGCATGGCCGCGAAGGTCACGGCGGCCACCACGGTCAGATCGCCGAGCTCGGTGACGGCGACCATCGCGCGATCGACCCAGACGGTCCGCAGCGTCTGCAGGAAATGAAACACGGCCTCGTTGGCCCGCACCAGCGGGTCGCCCGCGAGGATGTCCTGCAGCACACCGAAGAAGAGCCACAGGCTGCCGGCGAGGATCGCGCCGAGCAGCACGAGGCCCGGCAGCTCCCTGCGGGCCGGATCGAGGATCGAGAACAGCTGGCGGGCGAGCCACGTGTCGCGCCGCCGCCCCCAGTGCCACAGCCGCTGCTGGCCGGCCGCGGCGAGCGGCGGCAGGCGCCGCGCGGCGATCCGCATTCCCCAGAAGAACGCCGCGAGCAGCGCGATGAGGATGGCCGCGAGCATCGCCAGGCGGCCGGCCACCGCGCCGAGCACCACGAGCGTGGCGCCGATCGCGGCGCCGGCGAGGATGTGAGCCGGGCCCCAGGCCGCCGCCGAGAGCACGTTCATGGCGTAGAAGCGCAGCAGCGGCATCTCCAGGATGCCGGCGAGGAGCGGCACGATCGCCCTGACGCCCGGTGTGAACCGGGCGATGAAGACGCTCTTGCGGCCGTGGCGCCGCAGGAACGCCTCGCCGCGCTCGATCACGGCCGGATGGCGGCTGAAGGGCCAGCGGCCGACGATGGCGCGGCGGTGGCGATGGCCCAGCCAGAACGAGAAGCCGTCGCCGATCACCGCGCCGGCCGTCGCCGCCGCGATCAGCGGCCAGAGGCCGAGAGCGCCCGTGGGAACCAGCGCGCTGACGCCGAGAATGATGGCGTCTCCGGGCACGAACGCCCCGAACACCGGCAGCGCCTCGGACAGCGCGACCAGGAAGATCACGCCGTAGGCGAGCTCCTGATGGGCGCGCGAGAAGGTGACGGTCGCATCGACGAGCGAGGCCAGCATGCAGTCGGTGTCTCCGGAAATTCGCTCAGGCTAACGTATGCCAGCCTCGGCTTCATCGCTCATCCGGAGTCTCCGCGCCGAGGATAGGATGACTATTTTCGGCGAGGGGCGGGGCGGCCCGCAGGCCGTGCGGGAGCGTCCCTCGCAAGTGCCGTCTTCGCAGCGTTGGCCAACGTCTTGACCGTCTCGACCATACGATCGAGCGCGGACCGATATACGAGGCTGTCTTCGCGACGGTCGACCGCCATCACCATCACAATCAGCGCATCGTCTTCGACACGGTAGACGAGGCGGACGCCCTGCCTGTTGAGTTTGATCTTGTAGCAGCCAATCAGATCGTTGTGCAAGGCGCCGCCCGGCACGTGCGGGTTGTCGAGGCGCTTGGCAAGCAGCTTTTTGAGCGGCTTCCTGATTGAGCCATCGAGAGCGTTCCACTCCTTCAGAGCCTCGGGGTGAAACAGCAGGCGATACTTGCGCTCGTGGCGCTCTTCAGAGCTCGTCAATATCGACCTCGATCGGCGAAGCACCATCGCTCATCCGGGTGCGCACCAGATTGAGCAACTCGCGATCACCCAGTGCCTCGAGCATGGCTTCCATGAGTGCCGGGTCCACCATATAAAACGCCGGTCTATTGTGGTTGAGTACCGCCACAGGGCGGTTTCCGGCTTCACGAAGCACCGCCGCGGGGTTCTTCTTGAACTCCGACATGCTGATCGTGGTATCGGCAAAGATAATATGCATAATTCAGCTCCTAATTCGGAGCTAATTATAGATACGAATATCGCCCTCTTCAAGGGTTCGCTTGGGGAGCCACTCCGCCGGACACGCCTTGACGGCACCGGGGCGCGCGGGTCCAATCCCGGACCCCGCGCCCCGAGACGGTCCCGTGCCGCTGATCCATGCGAGTGTCGCCGACGAGTCGATCTGGCTGATCGCCGCCCTGGCGATCTTCGCCATCATCACCCGTCCGTGGGGGGTCTCGGAGGCGGTATGGGCGGTCACGGGGGCCGCCATGCTGGTGCTCGGCTCCCTGGTCTCCCCCGGCCGGGCGTGGATGGCGGTGCGCCAAGGGACCGACGTCTACCTTTTCCTCGCGGGCATGATGGTGCTCGCGGAGCTGGCGCGGACCGAGGGGCTCTTCGACTGGGTGGCGGCGGTGGCGGTGCGCTGGGCTCGAGGCTCGCCGCGGCGGCTCTTCGGCCTCGTCTACGCGGTCGGGATCGTCGTCACCGCGTTCCTTTCCAATGATGCCACCGCCGTCGTGCTGACACCGGCCGTGTATGCCGCCGCGCGCCACGCGCGCGCCGAACCGCTGCCGTACCTGCTGATCTGCGCGTTCATCGCCAACGCGGCGAGCTTTCTGCTGCCGATCTCCAATCCCGCCAATCTGGTGGTCTTCGCGAGCCGCATGCCGGCTCTGCCGCTGTGGCTGGAGCGATTCGCCCTGCCCTCCGTGGCCGCGATCGTCGTGACATTCGTCGTGCTGCGCCTGACGCAGGCCCGGGCGCTGGCGGCGCGGCAGGCGGCGCAGGTGCCGATCCCGCCGCTCACGCGCGGGGCGAAGCTTGCCGCCTGCGGCATCGGACTCACGGCCGTGGCGCTCCTGTGGGCCTCGGCCGCGGGCCTCGAGCTCGGCGCACCCACCTTCGCGGCCGGGACGCTCGCCACCGCGCTGGCGCTGCTCCTCGACCGGCGCTCGCCATGGCCCATCGTCAAAGGAGTCTCGTGGGGCGTGCTGCCGCTCGTCGCCGGCCTCTTCGTGCTCGTCGCGGGGCTCGGGCGCACGGGCCTGCTGTCGGCGCTCGGCGTCGGGTTGCAACATCTCGGGCACGCATCCGGTTACGCAGGCGTCCTTGCCGCGGGAGGAGGCGTCGCGGCGGCGTGCAACGTCATGAACAATCTGCCGGTGGCGCTGATCGCCGGATCCGTGGGCGGCGGACACCTCGCCCCGCATCTGCGGGACGCCATGCTCGTCGGCGTCGATCTCGGGCCGAATCTCTCCGTCACCGGCTCGCTGGCGACGATCCTGTGGCTCATCGCGCTGCGCCGGGAGAAGGTGCGGGTCACCGGCCTCTCCTTTCTCAAGCTCGGCGTGCTCGTGATGCCGCCGGCACTGCTGGCGGCGCTGGCGGCCGTCGCGCTACAGCATCTGGCGCGCTGACTGCACCCGCATCGCTTGAGCGTCTGCAGATACGCCACTGGCGCCCCCGGCTTTATATCGTGTTGCGATATTTATGGGATCGCGGGCGCACAGGCGGTTTGCGGCGGGCCGCCTCCCTCGTCGGCAAGCGTCTCGGCACCCCCATCCGCATCGGGCGTTCGGCCGCGAGGGTGCGCCCCTGCGGCCGGCTTCTTCATTTCATCCGCATCCCATAGAATC
>DAHUXV010000051.1 GCA_027306985.1 Gammaproteobacteria bacterium
GGGCGGCCTCGGCGTCCTCGCCGGCGATTACTGCAAGTCCGCGAGCGATGGAAGCGCCAACTTCATCGCCGTGGGCCTCCTGTACGAGCAGGGCTACTTCACCCAGACGGTGGACAACGACGGAGTGCAGCACGCGGAATATCATGAGCACGATCCGCGCGACCTGCCCGTAGAGCCCGCCCGCAACGCCGGCGGGGAGTGGATCAGGGTCACCGTACGCATTGCCGGGCGCGACGTCGTCGCGCGCCTCTGGAAGGCACGGGTGGGCCGCGTCCCCGTCTACCTGCTCGATACCAACACCCCGGAAAACGCCCCCACCGACCGCGACATCACGCACCGCCTCTACGGCGGTGACGAATCCACCCGGATCCGCCAGGAGATGATCCTGGGGATCGGCGGCACGCGCGCGCTGCGGGCGCTCGGCCTGCTGCCTTCGGTCTGGCACCTCAACGAGGGGCATGCCGCGTTCCTCATCCTGGAGCTCCTGCGCGAGCACCTGGCGCTCGGGTTGCCCTTCGAGGCGGCGCTGGAAGCCGTGGCCGCAGCGTGCGTCTTCACCACCCATACACCGGTCGCCGCCGGGCACGACGCCTTTGGACACGATCTGATCCTCGCGCACTTCAACGACTTCATCCGCGAGCTCGGCATCCCCGTCGAGCGCTTCCTCGATCTCGCCCGCACCCCGGCGGCTCCGGGACTCTTCAACATGACCCGGCTGGCCCTGAACGGCGCGCGTCACGTCAACGGGGTGAGCCGCATCCACGGCCTGGTGTCCTCGCGGCTGTGCGCGGATCAGTGGCCGGAGATCCGCCCCGAGGAGAACCCGGTCGGCTTCGTGACCAACGGGGTCCACGTGCCAACATTCCTGCACAAGACGTGGATGGATTTCTTCGATGCCGAGATCGGCTCGAGCTGGCGCGAGCGCCTGAGCGATGTCGACTTCTGGAACGCGCTCGAGGCCGTGCCCCACGAGCGCTTCTGGGCCGCGGCGCAATCGGTGAAGTCCCGCATGCTCGCCAGCGTCCGCGACCGGCTGCAGCGTGAGTACGCGCGCAAGGGCTTGAGCCCGGCGCAGCTGCGCCACGTCACGCGATTCCTCGATCCGCTGCGTCCCAACGTTCTGACGATCGGCTTCGCGCGGCGCTTCGCGACCTACAAGCGCGCCACGCTGCTGCTGCGCGATCGCGCCCGCCTGGCGCGCCTCGTCAACGATCCGCAGCGCCCCGTGCTGCTGCTCTTCGCCGGCAAGGCGCACCCGGCCGACGAGCCGGGCAAGCAGGTGCTGCGCGAGATCCGCCAGCTCATGACCTCGCCGGAGTTCGTCGGCCGCATCATCTTCCTCGAGGACTACGACCTGCAGCTCGGGCGCTCGCTGGTCTCCGGGGTCGACGTCTGGCTCAACAATCCCATCGCGCCGCTCGAGGCGAGCGGTACCTCCGGGATCAAGGCCGCCATCAACGGACGCCTCAACCTGAGCATCCTCGACGGCTGGTGGGCCGAGGGCTGGATGCAGGACAACGGCTGGGGCATCCCGCCCGCCAGCGTGCAGGATCCCGAGCGCCGCGACGCCCTCGAGGCGGAGCTCATTCTCGATGCCCTGGAGGAGGAGATCATTCCCCTCTATTACGCGGGCGGCCCGAGGGAGGGCGACGCCGGCTACCCGCCGGAGTGGGTCTCCCGCGCGAAGCGCGCGATGATGACGGTCATTCCCCGCTTCAACATGAGGCGCGTGCTCGAGGACTACACGAGCGGGCTCTATCGGCCGGCCGCGGAGCAATACCGCCGGCTCGCCGAGGGCGGCTTCGCCGGCGCCAGGGGCCTCGCGGAGTGGCAGCAGCGCATCCGCCAGGCCTGGAGCCGGGTCAGCCTGCGGGCGGTCGCGGATGCACCCGCGGATCTGCCGCGGGGTGAGCACCTGCGCCTGCGGGTCGCCGCCAGCCTCAATGGCTTGCAGCCCTCGGACGTGCGCGTGGAGCTCCTCGCCCGGCGCCTCTTGCCCGAGAGCGACCAGGGGCTGCCGCCCCTCTGCTCCTTCGTGCCCCCGGAGCGCGACGGCCTCTGGCGGGTACCGCTCACGGCCACCGGCGAGCACGAGCACGACGGCGCGGCCGTGTTCGCGCTCGACACGGAGGCGCAGGAATGCGGCCAGTTTGCCACCGAAGTGCGCATCTATCCGCGGCACGATCTGCTCTCGCACGAGTACGGCCTCGGCCTGATGAAGTGGCTTTAGGCCGCGCTCACGATAAGATGGGCGAAAAAAGAGAGCCGGCCGACCCTCTGAGCACCGCCGCCACGAGTCACGAGCGCCCCAGGAAAGTCCCAGGAAACCGACCCATGTCCCGACAGCCCGCGCGCGCCTCCTCCGGACGCTATGTGAGCCGCCTGACCGGCGGCACCCTGGCGGTCATCATGGCCGGCGGCCGGGGCGAGCGGCTGAAGGACCTCACCGAGCATCGCTGCAAGCCGGCGACGCCGTTCGGCGGCAAGTTCCGCATCGTCGATTTCGTGCTCTCGAATTGCGTCAATTCCGGAATCCGCCAGATCTCGATCCTCACCCAGTACAAGGCGCAATCCCTCATCGCGCACGTGCAGCGCGGCTGGAGCTATCTGCGGGGCGAGTTCGGCGAGTTCATCGAGACCATTCCGGCGCAGCAGCAGAAGGGCCCCGTCTGGTACCGCGGCACCGCCGATGCCGTGCACCAGAACATCGAGCTCATCCTCGCCCATAGACCGAAGCACGTGCTCGTGCTTGCAGGGGATCACATCTACAAGATGGACTATGGCCCGATGATCGCCTACCACGTGGAGAAGGGCGCCGACATCACCGTCGGCGTGGTCGAGGTGCCGGCCGGCGAGTCGCGGCACTTCGGCGTGCTCACCGCCACGGAATGGAACCGGGTGACGAAGTTCTCCGAGAAGCCCGCGGTCCCGGACACGCTTCCCAGCCGGCCGGACACCATCCTCGCATCGATGGGCATCTACGTCTTCAACACGCGCCTCCTGCAGCGCCTTCTGGAGGAAGATGCGGCCGACGAGTCCTCCGCCCATGACTTCGGCAAGAACATCATCCCGAAGACTCTCAGCAGCACGCTGCAGGTGTTCGCGTATCCGTTCCAGGACGTCAAGACCCGCGCGCAGAGCTACTGGCGCGACGTCGGCACGCTGGACGCCTACTACGAGGCGAATCTCGAGCTGGTCCACGTCCGGCCCGAGCTCAACATCTACGACGAGGACTGGCCCATCTGGACCTACCAGATGCATCAGCCTCCCGCCAAGTTCGTGCTCGACGAGGAGGGGCGGCGCGGCACCGCCATCAACTCGATGGTCTCCGGCGGGTGCATCATTTCCGGCGCGCTGGTGCGCGAGTCGCTGCTCTTCTCCGACGTGCGCGTGGAAGAGCGCACGACGATCGAGCGCTCGGTCATCCTGCCGCACGCCTTCATCGGCGGCGGCTGCCACATCCGCGGCGCCATCATCGATGAGGGCTGCGAGATTCCCGAGGGAATGCGCATCGGGCTCGACCGGGCGGACGACGCCCGGCGCTTCCTCGTCACCGAGAAGGGTGTGGTCGTCGTGACCCCCGATATGCTGCGCCGGCAGCAGCCCGTCTGAGCGCCATGGGATCCGATTCCCGCCTGCCGGTCGTCCTCCTGTGGCACATGCACCAGCCGCAGTACCGGGACGCGCTCACCGGGCGCTACGTGCTGCCGTGGACCTACCTCCACGCGATCAAGGATTACACCGACATGGCCGCGCACATGGAGGCCAACCCGGCGGTGCGCGCCGTCGTCAATTTCACCCCCGTGCTGCTCGAGCAGCTCGAGGAGATCTCGCGCCGCGTCAGCGCGCACCTGCGCACCGGCGGCCCGCTGCCGGACCCCGTGCTCGCGCTCCTCGGCCCCGACCCGGTGCCGGCCGAGCCCGCGGAGCGGCTGGAGCTGCTGCGCGCGTGCCTCAAGGCCCAGCGCAAGCAGATGATCGAGCGCTTCGGCCCTTACCTCGAGCTCGCCACGCTCGCCGAGCCGCTCGCCACCCCGGAGCGCGTCAGCTACGCGTCCGATCAGCTCATCCACGATCTGGCCGTCTGGTACCACCTGGCGTGGCTCGGAGAGACGGTGCGCCGCTCCGACACCTTCGTGAGCAGCCTCACGCAGCAGGGCCGCGCCTTCACCGCCGCGCAGCGGCGCGAGCTCCTCTGCCTGGTCGGCAATCTCGTCGCCTCGGTGGTGCCGCGCTACCGCAAGCTCTCCGAGCACGGACAGTGCGAGCTGTCGGTGACGCCGTACGGGCATCCGATCGTGCCGCTGCTGCTCGATTTTCAGGCGGCGCGCGAGGCCGTGCCCGACATGCCGCTGCCGCAGCACCCTTCCTATCCGGGAGGGGCGGAGCGCGCGCGGTGGCACGTGCAGGAGTCGCTGCGCGTCTTCAAGCAGGCCTTCGGCACCGACCCGGCCGGCTGCTGGCCCTCGGAAGGGGCGATCAGCCGCGGCACCCTGGAGCTGCTCGACCGGGCCGGCTTCAAGTGGGCCGCGACCAGCGCCAACGTGCTGCAGAACGCTCTCGCCCGTGTCGATCCGAAGGCCGCGCGCGATCCGGATGCCTACAACCGGCCCTACCGCCTGCCCGGCGGCAACATGGCCGAGTTCTTTCGCGACGACACGCTCTCCGACCTGATCGGGTTCACCTATGCGACCTGGCACGGCGATGATGCCGCGCACAACCTCGTGAACGAGCTGGCGCGCCTCGCCACGCAGTACGCCGAGTCCGCGGCGGCGGCCGCCGCCGGTAGCCGCGCCGGTCACGCCGTGCTGATCGCGCTGGATGGCGAGAACGCGTGGGAGCACTACCCGTTCAACGGTTACTACTTCCTGAAGGCGCTGTATGCGCTGCTCGCGGCGCACCCGCAGCTGGAGCTGACCACGCTGTCCGATTGCGTCGCCCGCGGCCTGGAGACCCGGCCGCTGCAACGCGTGGTGGCCGGCAGCTGGGTGCACGGCACCCTCGCCACCTGGATGGGCGATCCCGCCAAGAACCGCGCCTGGGATCTTCTCTGCGAGGCCAAGCTCGCCTTCGACGGCGTCATGTCGTCGGGCGCGCTCGATGCGGCGCAGCGGGCCGCGGCCGAGCGCCAGCTCGGGTTGTGCGAGAGCTCCGACTGGTTCTGGTGGTTCGGCGACTACAACCCGGCCGATGCGGTGAGCCAGTTCGACGGCCTCTATCGCCGCCAGCTCGTCGTCCTCTACCGGCTCCTCGGCCTGCCGCCGCCGGAGAGCCTCGCGCAGCCGATCTCCGTCGGCCGCGGCAGCCCCGAGTATGGTGGCGTCATGCGGCGCGCCTACGCTCGTTAAAGCGCTGGATCCGGGCTCCCGCCCGGCCCAGCGCGCCTCGGGCAAAAAGCGTGGTTTTGCCCGAGGCTCCGCCACCTGCGGCGGCGGGGCACGTCCCTGTGCCTGGTAGGTCGACCGCCGGTCGATGGGGAACTGGCCATAAGGAGTTTTTGCAATGCGGTTGCCTGTGCTCGACCGGCGTCGCGCCGGAGTGCTGTTGCATCTGAGCTCGCTCGAGGCGGCGCTGGGGCGCGGCGGGCGGGAGTTCATCGATTGGCTGGCTGAGGCGGGGTTCAGTGTCTGGCAGATCCTGCCTGCGGGGCCGACGGGAGGGGATGGGTCTCCCTACTGGGTGCGGTCGGATTTTGCCGGCAATCCTGCGTTCCTCGACCCGCAGGAGTTGCCGCAGGCGCGGCCTGCGGAGTACGCGGCGTTTCTCGATGAGAGCCGCGGGTGGCTGGACGACTACGCGCTCTTCGAGGTGCTGAGCGGCAAGCAGGGCGGGGCGGCGTGGTGGACGTGGCCCGCGGAGCTGCGCGACCGCGATTCCGCGGCGCTGGCGCGGGCGCGGCGCGATCGGGCCGCGGAACTGCATCGCATCAGACACGAGCAGTTCGCGTTCTTCGTGCAATGGCGGCAGCTGCGCGAGCACGCGCGCTCACGGGGCGTGCGCATCCTCGGCGACCTGCCGTTTTATGTCGGGCCGCATTCCGCGGAGACGTGGGCGCACCGCGAGCAGTTCCAGCTTCAGCCCGACGGGCGGCCGGCCGCCGTCGCCGGCGTGCCGCCGGATTACTTCTCGAAGAACGGGCAGCTCTGGGGCAATCCTCTTTACGACTGGCAGGCGATGCGGCGTGACCATTTCGCCTGCTGGCGCGCCCGCGTGCTCGCGCAACTCGAGCGCGTCGACCTGCTGCGCATCGATCACTTCCGCGCGCTGGCGGCGCACTGGGCCGTGCCGGCAGGCGCCGCGGATGCGCGCGGGGGAGCGTGGCACCCGAGCCCCGGAGTGGATCTGCTGCGGCTCCTGATGGACGAGCTCGGCGATCTGCCGATCGTCGCCGAGGACCTCGGCGTCATCACCGACGATGTCGTCGCGCTGCGCAAGGGCTTCGGCCTCCCCGGCATGCGCGTCCTGCAGTTCGCCTTCAGCGGAGAGGGCGACAACCCGCACCTTCCGCACATGCACGAGCACGACAGCGTCGTCTACACGGGCACGCACGATAACGACACCACGCTCGGCTGGTATCGGAGCCTCGATGAGGAGACGCGCCACCGCGTCGACGCCATGCTCGGCATCCCGCCCCGATCGATGCCCGAGGCGCTCATCCGCGAGGCCCTGGGCTCCGTCGGCCAGCTCGCCGTCCTGCCGGTCCAGGACCTCCTCGCACTCGGCTCCGAGGCCCGGCTCAACACTCCCGGCACCGTCCTCGGCAACTGGGGCTGGCGTCTGCCTTCCGGCGCCCTGACGCCGGCGCTGGCCGCCCGCTTCGCGGAATTCAACAGAATGTACGGAAGAGCCTGATCCAGGCCCGGGCCCGCGATCCGCGTCGGCAGGCGGCGACGGCCATCGACGCCCTCGACAGCGCCCCTGTACCATGCCTGCATGAGATCCGTCCCGGTCCTGCTCCTTGCCGTCGCGCTCTCCGGTTGCGCGCTCATCGCGCCGAGGCTTCGGACCCCCCGGCTCTCCATCGTCCGCATCGAGGTCCGGCGGGCCAACTTCCTCGAGCAGCAGCTGCGCGTCCGGATGCACGTCGAGAATCCCAACGACCAAAGCATTCCCGTCCGGGGCCTCTCCTATACCGTCTACCTCGGCGGCCAGGAGTTCGCGACCGGTGTGTCCGACGCCAGCTTCGTCGTTCCCGCGCGCGGCACGGCCGAATTCAACATGGACGTGACGTCCAACGCCGCCGGCGCGCTCTTCACGATACTCAACGAGCCGCGCGGGCAGGCAATCGCCTATCGAATGCAGGGCAGGGTGGAGCTCGCCCGCGGCTGGCTGCGCTCGATTCCGTTCGAGGAGAGCGGCACCTTCACCCTGCATTGACGCGCGCATGCAGCCGGCTCATCCCTTCGCAGACTCGCTCGCCACCGCGCGCTTTCACTTGCGGCCCTACCGCCCTTGCGACGCGCAACCGGTGCTGCAGCTGGTGGAGCGAAACCGCGAGCGTCTGGCCCGGAACCTCCCGGAGCCTGCCAAGGGCCTGAATACGGCCGGGGATGCATCCGCGTACGTGCGGGCGAGCGAAGATCGATGGCGCAACGGCCTCGCGTGCGTCTACGGGATATGGGCTCCCTCCGAGACAACTCCGATCGGCCAGCTCAGGGTGAAGAAGGTCGTGTGCAGCGTGCCCTCGGCGGAGCTCCCCTGCTTCGTCGATCGCGACTGGTTGCGCAAGGGTGTTGCGACGGAGGCAATCGACAGCGTGTTGCGCGAAGCCTTCCAAACCGTCGGGCTCAAGCTCATCTACGTGCGGGCCATCGCTGCAAGCGAAGAGAGTCTGGCACTCGTGCATCGGCTGAAGCTGCAACACGAAGGCGTCCGCCGCAACGCGTTTCGTTGCGGCCTTGGCGAGCTGCACGACGTCCACCTTTTCGCCATGGCGGATGCCGACTACCGCTCGACCGCCGTGCGGTAGTGACGACGGTCGGCGGACGATCAATCCGAGTCTGTTCGAGGAGGAGCGATACATGTCCGGCACCGACATTGCCAAACATCCCGTCCATCTGGGTCATGGCGCCACAGCGTCTGTCGAGCCCGCTTTCACGGGCGGCCCCGACTGGTACCAGGGCTACACCGCCCGCCACGCCGCAGACGGAACCGAGGGTCGACTGGTGAGCATGTTCAGCTTTGCCGCCAGCTGGGATATGTGGGAGATGCATCCCAACGGCAGCGAGGTGGTCCTCTGTACCGCAGGGGCACTCACTCTGCACCAGGAAGCCGCCGACGGCTCGCAGCGAACCGTCGTGCTGCGGCCAGGGGAGTACGCGATCAACGAGCCCGGCACCTGGCACACCGCCGACGTGACAGGCTCCGCGACGGCGGTCTTCATCACCGCCGGCTGGGGTACGCAGCATAGGCCCCGGGTGAGCTCGGGCTAGGCGCAGCTGCGGGCGGCAACGCGCCGCTTCGCGCCACGCCGCAGGGCGCCTTGAGCGTCTGCGGTCAACTGGCGCATAATCAGCGCCAATTGACAGCGACCTCCAATGAGCGAACGACCCCATCCAGAGCGACGCCGGCGTGCCTCGAGCGTAAGGGAATCGGCACCGTCACCGTACGTGGCGGGGTTCAGTCCCGAGCACATCCGCAGGGGATTGCCCGTGCGTGCACTGGATCACCTGGCGCAGTTGCTGGCCGTCGATCGGGAGGAGCTTGCGCAGGTTCTGGGAGTCTCGCTGCGGACCTTGCAGCGCAAGGCAGGTGAGAACCAGCGTCTCGGCCCCGGGCCATCGGACCGCCTGGCGCGGGTGCGCCGCATTCTGGATCTGGCGACTCACGTTCTCGGCGAGCAGACAAAAGGCGCCCGCTGGCTGACCTCGAGAAGCCGGGCGCTCGGCGCAGAAGTGCCGCTGCACATGCTCGATACCGACATCGGGACCCAGCGGGTACAGCAGGAGCTTCATCAGATCGAATTCGGCTTTCCGTTCTGATGGAGCTTTGGAGGCTGTATCGCGCCGCGCATGGCCCGGGGCTCGACGGAGCGGGCGGCCTGTATGCCGCCGGCCGCTGGCATCGCCTCGGCCGTCGGGTCGTCTACTTTGGCGCGAGTGCCGCCATCGTGGTGCTGGAGAAGCTCGCTCACGTCGATCCGGACGCGCTTCCGGGCGACCTCCTGTTGGGGCGTTTTGCCGGGGATCTCAGTGTCGAGTCGGTAACGGAACCGCTGCTGGCGAGCGACCTCGATGCCTGCCGCGCCCGGGGCGAGCGCTTCCTGGAGGCCGGCCGCGCCTGCGCGTTGGGAGTTGCCTCCGCAGTTCTGCCGGAAGAGTCCAATTACCTCATAAACGCCGTGCATCCGGACGCTGCCAGGATCCGCCTGGTCTTTGAGCGCTCATTCTTGTTCGACGAGCGGCTCATCGCCTGAGCCGTAGCCCGAGGCTCTCCGTCGGCTCATCCCGCGAGCCGACGGTAGATCTGCACGTATTTCTCGCCCTGTTTCTCCCACGAGAAATCCTTCGCCATCCCGTTGCGCACCATCTGCGTCCACTGCGCCGGCTCCGCGTGAAGATCCAGCGCGGTGTTGAGCGCCCACTCCAGCGCCTCGGAGTTGAAATCGTTGAAGGCGATGCCGGTGCCCCGGCCGCTCTCGGGATCGTAGTGCTCGACGGAGTCCGCAAGTCCCCCGGTGCGCCGCACGATCGGCACCGTGCCGTAGCGCAGGCTGTACATCTGGTTGAGCCCGCAAGGCTCGTACCGCGAGGGCATGAGGAACATGTCGCAGGCCGCCTCGATCCAGTGCGACAGCTCGTCGTCGTAGCCCCGCCGGAATACCACCCTTCCGGGGAAGCTCTGCGCGAGGTTGGCGAGAAAGTGCTCGTACTTCGGCTCACCGCTCCCCAGCGCGACCAAGCCGAGGTCCCGCCATTCCAGCACCTGTGGCAGCGAGTCGAACATCAGCTCGATACCCTTCTGCGAGGCCAGGCGGCTCACCATCCCCGCGAGCGGTGTCGTCACGGGCGTAGTCAGTCCCAGCCGCTCGATGAGCGCACTCTTCAGTCGCGCCTTGATGGCGAGACTGTCCGGGTCGTAATGCTCCGGCAGATACCGGTCATTGCGGGGGTCCCAGACATGGTAGTCGACGCCGTTCAGGATGCCCGTCAGCGCATCGCCGCGCATACGCAGGGAGTCCTGCAGCCCCATCCCATACTCGTCCGTACAGATCTCGAGCGCGTGCGTGGGGCTGACGGTGGTGATCGCGTCCGCGAACAGAATGCCGTGGCGCAGCGGGTTGATCTTCCCCGCGCGCAGGTCATCCTGGTGCAGCAGGAATGTCTTGGGGCCGAGCTCCAGGTCGGCAATCGCTTCGGCGCCGAATACGCCCTGGTATCCGATGTTGTGGATCGTCAGCAGCGAGCGCGTGCGCGCGAAGAGCGGCTCGCCCTCGTGCAAGGCCTTGACGAAGAGCGGCGCGAAGGCGGTGTGCCAGTCGTTGCAGTGCAGGATCTGTGGCGACCAGAGCATGCGCCGGCAGACGGCCAGCGCTGCCCGGGTGAAGGCGAGGAATCTCAGGTGCTCGTCCGGATCGGTCGTGTAGATCGCCGGCCGCCCGAAGAGGGCCGGGCAGTCGATCAGGTACACCAGGGCGCCGGAGCCGGGAAGCGTGGTCGTTGCGACGGAGAAGACATAATGATGCGTTCCGACCTGCAGCGGCACCTCCTGCAGCCCGTCGACGGAGCGCATCGGCAATGCCGAGCGGTCTATCGATGCGTAAAGCGGCGTGAATAGCCGCACGTCGTGACCGGCCGCGGCCAGGTACCTGGACAGCGCGGCGGCGACATCGGCCAGGCCGCCGGTCTTCGACAGCGGCGCCACTTCCGCCGCGAGCAGGCAGACCCTCAGGCTCACGGGCGCCCCCGCGGGGCTAT
The DNA here is from genome assembly GCA_027306985.1 of Gammaproteobacteria bacterium. Classification (GTDB taxonomy): domain Bacteria; phylum Pseudomonadota; class Gammaproteobacteria; order Steroidobacterales; family Steroidobacteraceae; genus 13-2-20CM-66-19. The sequence goes on from DAHUXV010000051.1 coordinate 10,917, forward strand.
CATGGCGCCCGCAACGGCAAGCCTCGCCTCTCGACCCATGCAACGCTTTTTCATAGGACTCACGCTCGCACTGCTGCTCATCGTCTCGATCGGTATCGGCATTGCCGTGGCCCGGTGGCCGGAGTGGCGGCACTTCGTTTTCTGATGAAGCGCGCATCCGCGCCGGGTGGCCAAGCCTGTCCCTTCCCCGGCCACCTGGACCCTGACCCCCCGTTCCAGGTGTCAATCGGCCGGGCTCAAATATAAGTTACTGATTGTTAAGGGATCTTATCCCCCGCCGCCCAGTCCTGGCGCCGCTCGCTGATAGACTATGCCCATTCTCCCGCTTCCGGCCACTCCCTTTCGGGCGACGTTGCGCCGCTTCCGGGGAACCTTCAGGGCCGCTTTGGCCCTCACGGAACGGTCGGACGAGAAGAGATCATGTCAGCCTCGCCATATAAGCAACTGGAGCAGGAGTTCAAGCGACTCCATGCTTTTCGCGGAGCCTTGTCGCTCCTTCGCTGGGACGCCGCCGTGATGATGCCGCGCGGCAGCGCGGACATCCGGGGCGAGCAGCTTGCGGCTCTGGAGACGGAGCACCACGCGCTGCTCACCGCGCCGCGCATCACCCGCCTGCTGGACCGCGCGCAGGCCAACACCCAGGGGCTTCAGGACTGGCAGGTGGCCAATCTGCGCGAGATGCGCCGCCAGCGCGACCACGCCATCGCCACCCCGGTGTCCTTGATCTCGCGCCTCGCCAAGGCGACCTCGCGTGCGGAGGTCCGATGGCTCGAGGCGCGCCAGCAGGGCAAGTTCGAGCTCTTCGCGCCGCACCTGGAGGAGGTCGTGCACCTGGTCCGCGACAAGGCGGCGCTCCTCGGACAGGCCCTGAATCTCGCGCCCTACGATGCGCTCGTGGACGAGTTCAGCCCCGGCATCACCACTGCCGACATCGATGCCATGTTCAAGGGGCTTTCGCGGCGTCTGCCTTCGCTCATCCGCGAGGCGATCGCGGCGCAGGAGAGCCGGCCTCCCGCGCCGCTGACCGGCAAGTTCCCGCCGGGCAAGCAGCGGGCGCTCATCGTGGAGGTCATGAAGCAGATCGGCTTCCCTTTCGACCGGGGTCGCCTCGATGAGAGCGAGCATCCGTTCACGGAAGGGGTTCCCGGAGACATGCGCGTCACCACGCGCCTCGACCCCAACGACCTCTTCTCGGGCCTGCTCGGCGCGCTGCACGAGACCGGCCACGCGATGTACGACCTCGGTCTGCCGCAGGACTGGCGCGACCAGCCGGTCGGCCGGGACCGCGGCATGGCGCTCGAGGAGAGCCAGTCCCTGCTGATGGAGATGATCATCTGCCGCAGCCGCCCGTTCGTGCGCTACGTGCAGCCGCTCATCGCGAAGCACTTCGGCGTCGGCGGGCCGGAGTGGGACGTCGAGAACGTCTACGCGCATCTGACGCGGGTGCGGCGCGGCTTGATCAGGGTGGATGCCGACGAGCTGACCTATCCCCTTCACATCATGCTGCGCTACGAGCTCGAGAAGCAGCTCTTGAGCGGCTCGCTCGCGGTACGTGACCTGCCGGACGCGTGGAAGAAGGGCATGGAGGATCGGCTCTCCATCCGTCCGGGCAACGACAGCGAAGGCTGCCTGCAGGACGTGCACTGGGCGATCGGCTCCTTCGGTTACTTTCCGTCCTATGCCCTGGGCGCCGTCATGGCCGGGCAGCTCTACGAGAGCCTGCGCAGCGACGTGCCCGCGCTCGACGAGCAGCTGGCGCGGGGCGAGTTCTCCGGCCTCCTCGGCTGGCTGCGCACGCATGTGTACGGGCTCGGCGCCAAGGTGCCGGTGCAGGAGCTGCTGCGCGGCGCCACCGGCAAGCCCCTGTCCGCCACCGCCTTCATCCGGTACATCGAAGCGAAGTACCTGGAAGCCGCGCCCAGCGAGGCGGCCGCCTAGATGCCGGGGAGCCCGCCCAGCGCCGCCTTGCGCGCCGCGACGGAAATGTCATCCGCAGAGCGAAGACCCTCGCGCACGCTCGCGCGCCTGCAAGCGCGGCTGCGCGGCTCGGCCGGCAAGGCGATCGAGGATTTTCGCATGATCTCGTCCGGCGACCGCGTCATGGTCTGCCTGTCGGGCGGCAAGGACTCCTACACCCTGCTCGACATCCTGCTGTCGCTCAAGCGCAGCGCGCCCGTCGCGTTCGAGCTCCTCGCCGTCAATCTCGACCAGAAGCAGCCCGGGTTCCCCGAGCACGTGCTGCCGCAGTACCTGACTTCGCTCGGTGTCCCGTTCCACATCATCGAGCAGGACACCTACAGCGTCGTCAAACGCGTCATTCCTGAGGGCCGTACCCTCTGCGGGCTGTGCTCGCGTCTGCGCCGGGGCGCCCTCTACCGTTTCGCCGCCGAGAACGGCATCACCAAGATCGCGCTCGGCCACCACCGCGACGACATCGTCGAGACCCTGTTCCTGAACCTTTTCTTCGGCGGCCGGCTCAAAGCCATGGCCCCGAAGCTCCTCTCCGAAGATGGCCGTCACATCGTCATCAGACCGCTCGCCTACGTCGCCGAGCGCGACATCGCCCGCTACGCCCGCGGCCGGCAATTTCCCATCATCCCCTGCAAGCTCTGCGGCTCGCAGGACAACATGCAGCGTGTCGCCGTCAAGAAGATGCTCGCCGCCTGGGAGCGCGCCCATCCGGGCCGCACCGAGAGCATCTTCTGCGCCCTGCGCCACGTCGAGCTCGAGCACCTGGCCGACACCCGCCGCTTCGACTTCGCCGCTCTGGATGAGCGGCGCATCCCGGCCCAATCGCTGCACGGCGCATCCGGACCCGTTACGGCGATGACCCTGGAGGAAGAGGACAGGTTGCTCGAGGCAGCGGCCGCGAATTCATAATCGGCAATGGAAGTCGCTCCGCCCCTTCCCAACACCTATTGGGCTCTTCCCGGCCTGCTGCTCGCCGGCGAGCACCCCTCCGGCCTCACCGCCGAGGCCAGCCGCCAGCGCCTGCAGACCCTGCTGGCCGCCGGCATCGAATGCTTCCTCGACCTCACTCATCCCGGCGAGATCGAGCCCTACGACCAGGCGCTGCCCTTTCAGATCGAGTATCTGCGCAAGCCGATCCGCGACCACGGCTTGCCCGAGAGGCGCGAGCACATGATGGAGATCCTCGACTGCCTGCACGATGCGCTGCGCTACGGACGGCGCGCGTACGTGCATTGCCGCGCGGGCATCGGCCGCACGGGCATGGTGGTCGGATGCCTGTTGGTGGAGCGCGGCCTGACCGGCGAGCAGGCGCTCGATGAGCTCGCGACCCTCTGGCAGCGGTGCGAGCGCTCCAGGCTCTGGCCGAGCGTGCCGGAGACCGAAGCCCAGACCGATTACGTCCGCCGCTGGATCGCGCGCGAGCTGCCTTTGGCCGCCGCGGCGCCGCCCGCGGCCGCGTGGGACCCGCGGCAACGCCGGGCGGCTGGAGCGGCTTCGGCGGGGACCGGCGAGCCGGCCCCGGACCCCCTTCTGGATCCTGCCACCCTGGCCGCCGCCCGGAGCCTGCGCGAGCGCTTCCTCGGCGCTCTCCTCGGCCTCGCGGCGGGCGATGCCGTTGCCGCCGCGACTCAGTACCGGCGGCCCGGCACCTTTGCGCCCGTGGGCGACCTGATCGGCGGCGGCCCGTTCGAGCTGCCACGGGGCGGCTGGAGCGACGACACGGCCATGGCACTGTGTCTCGCCGACAGCCTGCTCGCCGCCGGCGGCTTCGATGCCCGCGACCAGGTGGAGCGGTATCAGCGCTGGCAGCGTGAGGGCTATCTGTCCGCCACGGGCCAGTGCCTGGGCATCACCGCGAGCACGGCGCACGCCCTGGCGATGGCGCAGTGGCGCCGGCAGCTCTTCTCCGGCTCGCACGCTCCCGATCAGCTCGACCCGGAGCCGCTTTCGCGCATCGCCCCCGTCGTCCTCTTCTTTTTCGCCTCGGAAGAGGAGGCCGTCCAGCTGGCGAGCGACTCCGCCCGCACCACTTGCCAGGCCCCCGCCGTCCTCGCCGCCTGCCGCGACCTCGCGCGCGCGCTGCACCTCGCGCTGTCCGGGCAGCCCAAGGCGCGGATCCTTGCCGCCCTCTCGGCCGAGGCCGAGCCCCGGCCGGCGAGACGGCGAAGCGGCACGGTAACCGAGGCCCTGGCGATCGCGCTGGAGGCTTTCGCCGCGACCGCCAACTTCCGCGACGCCGTCCTCCACGCCGCCAATCAGGGGGGCAATTCGGACGTCGCGGCCGCGGCCTGCGGCCAGTTGGCCGGCGCCTTCTACGGCGCGCCCGCGATCCCCGCCCCCTGGCGCGATTGCCTGCTGCAGCGCCCGCTCATCGAGAGCTACGCCGACCGTCTGCTCGAGCATTTCCTGGTCAGGATCGGGTGAGCCGCGCGGCTCCCTGGGCCGCCTTTCGGAGGGCGGACACGGAGCCGGGAAACGGTTAGGCTTGCGGGCCCGTGGCCTCGCAGTGCAATCGCATCCCCCGGCCGGACAAGAGGCCGGCCTGGACTCGTCTGTCGGACGAGGACCTGCTGTCGCTGCGCTTCTGCGATCTTAACCTGCGGCTGCAGGGCTCCCGTATCGAGCGGCGCGTGCGGCGGCTCTATTCGGAGCTGCAGGCCCGGGGTATCCGCTTCCATCCTCACGTGTGGCTGTCGGAGGAGTGGTTCTCCCCCGATGGCGTCCCGGGCATCGCGATCCCGTTCTACCTGGCGCATCCGCGCCTGGAGCGCCTCGAGCGTCGCGTCATGCGGGAAGCGGAGGGCGGCAATACGCGCTGGTTCATGCGCATCCTGCGCCACGAAGCAGGACACGCGCTCGACAATGCCTACAGGCTCCGCCGCCGCAAGCGCTGGCGCGAGGTCTTCGGTCCCGCCTCCCTGCAGTATCCCGCGCGGTACAAGGCGCGGCCCGGCAGCCGCCGCTACGTGCATCACCTGGGAGAGTGGTATGCGCAATC
>DAHUXV010000055.1 GCA_027306985.1 Gammaproteobacteria bacterium
TCGAACACGGCGAAGTCGTTGCCGAGCCCGTGCATCTTGGTGAACTCGATGCGCATCACGGAAGCGGAGGATAACTCATAATCGGAAGCGCTCGCGCAGCTCCCCGGCCATCCGCCGGCTGACCGCGAGCGGCGCCTCGCAGCCGCGCAGCCGCACCAGATACTGGCCGTCCGGGTTGCGCTCGATGCGGTCGAGATGGCGCACCGCAACCAACGCGTTGCGGTGGATGCGCACGAAATCCGCAGCGAGCTCCTCCTCGAGCGCCCGCAGCGAGTCCTCGATCAGATCCTCGCCCCGAAGGTGGCGCACGGTCGTGTACTTCTGCTCGGCCAGGAAGTACTGCACCTCCTCGAGGGGGATCAGGCGCAGGCCCTCGCGATGGCGCGCGGCGATGTGCGTGCGGCGCTCGGCGCGGGCGGCGGTCGCGAGGCGCTGCAGCTGGGGCCGGGTGAGGCGGCCCGCCTGGGCCAGCGCGGCGGCCAGCTTTTCCTTGCGGATGGGCTTCAGGACATACCCCACCGCCCGCGTCTCGAAGGCATTCACGGCGTACTGGTCGTAGGCGGTCGTGAAGATGACCGCGGGCGGCTCCTCCAGAGTGCTCAGGTGCCTCGCCGCCTCGATGCCATCCATGCCCGGCATGCGCACGTCCAGCAGCACCACATCGGGGCAGAGCGTCGCCGCCTGACTGAGCGCCTCGGTGCCGGTGCCGGCCTCGCCGACGATCTCGGTGTCGCCGATCTCCCCGAGGAGGCTGCGCAGCCGCTCGCGCGCCGGCGGCTCGTCGTCCACGATCAGCACCTTGAGCATCGGCTTCAGGCCTTCTCCCGGGCCGTCACATGAGGAAAGCGCAGGGTCACGATGTACTCATCGCCGAAGCGCCCCGCCTTCACCAGGGCGAGCTCGCCGTAAAGCAGCGCCAGCCGCTCGCGGATGTTGGCGAGCGCCAGGCGGTTGCCCTCGCGCTCGCTCTGGCGCTCGGCGATCGGGTTGCGCACGACGAGGGTGATCAGCTCGCCGGTGAGCTCGCCCACGACGCCGACCGTACCGCCCTCGGGGCGCGGCTCGATCCCATGATAGATCGCATTCTCGATGAGCGGCTGCAGCAGCAGGCCGGGGACGCGCGCATCCCGCGGCAGTCTCTCGATGTCCCAGCTCACGCGCAGGCGCGGGCCGAGGCGCAGCTCTTCGATGCGCTGATAGGTCCGAGCCACCTCGAGCTCCTCCTCGAGCGTGATGGTCTCGCGCTGATCGCTCAGCGAGGCGCGGAACAGATCGGCCAGGTCCTGCACCGCCTGCTCGGCGAGAGCCGGGGCCGAGCGCGTCAGCGAGGCGATGGTGTTCATGCTGTTGAAGAGAAAGTGCGGGCGGATACGCGCCTGCAGGGCATGCACGCGCGCGGCCGCGCGCATCTCGATGTTACGCCGCCACTGGTGCGTGACGTAAAAGTATCGCAGCGCGACCCCGATGATCACGAAGCCGATCGCCACGTTGCGCAGCACGAACGGTCCGGCCGCGGACGGGAAGAACTGCGCCGTGCCTGCCGAGGCGACGATGTGGCTGCGCCCGATGAGATACGCGGCGGCCGAGATGGCGGCGATCGCCGCCATGAGCAGCGCCAGCACCGCCACCGAGCCGCGCGCGACGGTCAGCCGCTCGAGCCGCTTGCGCGTCCAGCAAAGAAGCGCCGCGCAGACGAGGCCCACCCAGAGGAGGAAGAGCGAAGTCCGCGCGAGGTCCGCCCAGAAGTCGAGGGTCACTCCCTGAGGCCCGCCCTCGCGGGCCAGCGCCAGCAGTATCGCCGTCAGCTCGACGATGAGCACGATCGCGAGCGCGGCCCCGGAGGCGCAGAAGTCGGGGAGGTAAAAGGACTCCGCGCCGCCGCGCAGCGCCTGCCGCAGCAGCGCGCTTCGGGTCAGGCGGATGGAGGATTCCCTCGCGAGGGCTCGAAGAGCTCCGCCTTCAGCCTGAAGGTGGCGGAGATGTCCTCATCGCCATAGCCGCGGGCGGTGAGCTCGGCATACTCGCTCAACATCCGCTCGACGACCGGCAGGGCGAC
>DAHUXV010000056.1 GCA_027306985.1 Gammaproteobacteria bacterium
CAGTGGCCGTGCAACGACGCCGCGCCCGAGGGCACGCCGACCATGCACGTGCACGAGTTCGTGCGCGGCAAGGGCAAGTTCTGCCTGACCGAGTACGTGCCGACCAGCGAGCGCTCGAGCAGCCGTTTCCCGCTGATTCTCACCACGGGGCGGGTGCTGACGCAGTACAACGTCGGCGCCCAGACCCGCCGCACGGACAACGTCGTGTGGCACGCGGAGGACCTGCTGGAGATCCATCCCCACGACGCGGAGGTGCGCGGGGTCGCCGACGGCGATTGGGTGGGGCTGACCAGCCGGGCGGGGGAGACCGTGCTGCGCGCCAAGGTCACCGAGCGGATCGCTCCGGGCGTCGTTTACACCACCTTCCACTTCCCCGAGACCAATGCCAACGTCGTCACCACGGAGAACTCCGACTGGGCGACCAATTGTCCGGAATACAAGGTCACGGCGGTCGAGGTCGTATTGGTCAACCAGAAGGACGCCTGGAGCAAGCGGACCGCCGAGGAGCGCGCGATGCCGAGACCCGCGCGGCGGCGCAAGCGGGATCCCGCGCCCGCCTGAGCGGGGCGCGTCGCTCCCGAGCCATGAAGCGGCAAGGACCCGGAGACGAGGCGCATGGACGTGCTCCGCCGCCGCAGGCGGCGGAGCCTCGGGCAGATACCGCGCTTGCGGCCCGAGGCGCGCCGGGCGGGGCGCAATGCCCGGATCCGCCGGCTCATGCCGCCGATCCGGTTCTGCCCGGGAAGGCGGTGGCGCTCATGCTCGGGGTCGAGCGCTGGCGGCGCGGGGTCGTCACGCGCGAGCGCGACTGGGTCGCGGAGGAGATCCCGATCGCTTTCGTCTACCACGGCGTGCCGCACGCGGTCATGCTCGCGACACCGGCCGACCTCGAGGACTACGCGGTCGGCTTCACGCTGACCGAGGGGCTCGTGGCGAGCCCGCAGGAGATCCGAGGCGTGGAAGTGGCCGCCACGGGTGAGTCCGCCGAGGTCAGAGTCAGCGTCGTCTGGGAGCGTTTCTCCGCTCTGCTCGACCGCAGGCGCAATCTCACGGGGCGCACGGGTTGCGGGCTCTGCGGGGAGGAGACCGTGGAGCAGGCGGTTCGGGAGCTGAAACCCGTCGGGTCCGGCGTCCGGCTCGGCGCCGCGGAGCTCCACCAGGCGATCTCGCAGCTGGGCAGCCTGCAGCCGATCAACGAGCGCACCGGAAGCGTGCATGCGGCGGCGTGGGTGGTCCCCGGCAAGGGCATTCAGCTGGTGCGCGAGGATGTCGGCCGCCACAACGCCCTCGACAAGACCATCGGCGCCGTGGTGCGCCGCGGCGCCGATCCCGCCGGCGGCGCGCTCCTGCTCACCAGCCGGGCCAGCTTCGAGATGGTGCAGAAGAGCGCCGCGGTGGGCGTTACGCTCATCGCCGCCTTCTCGGCGCCGACCGCCTTCGCGGTGCGGGTGGCCGAGCGCGCCGGCGTGACCCTGGTAGCCTTTGCCCGCGAGCATCAGCACGTGGTCTATACCCATCCGTGGCGTCTGGAGCTCCCATGAACATCGACCTTCTCATCAAAATGACCAACGAGATCAGCGCCTACTTCGCCGCCGAGCCGGACGCGGAGCAGGCGGCGCAGGATGTCGCCGTACACCTCAGGCGGTTCTGGGAGCCGCGAATGCGCCGCCAGATCGTCGCTTATTATGAGGAGCGCCAGGGCGCAGGCCTCAGCGACCTGGCGCTGCGTGGCGTGGCGCTGCTCGCCGCCGCCGAGCCACCGGCAGCCGCCTCCGCCGGTCCTCTATAGCCACAGAGGGCGACAAAACCTATCATTGGGGGTCAATATGAGGCACCTCCTCCGGGTATTCCATGACTGAGCGGCCGGCCAGGGCGCTGATCTGCGGGTCGGCGGCATTCGACACCCTGATGGTGTTCGAGGGGCGCTTTCGGGAGCACATTCTCCCGGAGCAGATACACATCCTCAACGTGTCCTTCCTGGTGCCGCGGCTGCGCCGGGAGTTCGGCGGCTGCGCCGGCAACATCGCCTACAACCTGCGCCTGCTCGGCGATCCGGCCGTCCCGATGGCCACCGTGGGGCGGGACTTCGTGCCCTACCGGGAGTGGATGCAGCGCATCGGCCTGCCGCTCGAGCACATGCGGGCGGTGGATTCCGAGCTCACGGCCCAGGCGTTCATCACGACCGATCTGGAAGACAACCAGATCACCGCCTTTCACCCGGGCGCCATGCAGCACGCGCACCTCAACAAGGTGGAGGATGCCGATGACGTGATCATCGGCATCGTGGCTCCGGACGGGCGACAGGGGATGATCGAGCATGCGGAACAGTTCGCGGCCCAGAGCATTCCCTTCATCTTCGACCCCGGGCAGGGGCTGCCCATGTTCGACGCGGCCGACCTCGACCGCTTCGTCGAGCAGGCCAATTGGGTGGCGGTCAACGACTACGAATGGCAGCTGCTGCAGCAGAAGACCGGCTGGACCGTGCGCGACCTGACGCAACGGGTCGAGGCGCTCATCGTGACGCGCGGACACCAGGGCTCGGTCATCTACACTCAGGGCGGGCAGCTCGACATTCCCTGCGCCAGGACCTCCGCCGTGGTCGATCCCACGGGCTGCGGCGATGCCTATCGCGCCGGACTGCTGCACGGCCTGATGCACGACCTCGACTATGAGACCTGCGGCCGGATCGCCGCCGTGATGGGCGCATTGAAGATCGAGTCGCGCGGCACCCAGAATCACCGCGCGACGACCGCCGAGCTCGAGCGGCGCCTGGCCGAGAGCTTCGGCGAAGCCGCCGCGGCGAAGGCGGAGCTCACCGTCCGCCGCTGACCGCGAGGGGCGGCCGGGCGACTTCCATTCATTCAAACGAGGAACCGGATACATGGCCAACGACTATCTCTTCACCTCCGAGTCGGTCTCCGAGGGGCATCCCGACAAGGTGGCCGATCAAATCTCGGACGCCGTGCTGGACGCCATCCTCAAGGTGGACCCCCGCGGCCGAGTGGCCTGTGAGACTCTGGTGAAGACTGGCGTCGTGATCGTCGCCGGCGAAGTGACGACGAGCGCCTGGGTCGACGTCGAGGCGCTGGTGCGCAGGACCGTGCTCGATATCGGCTACGACTCCTCCGAGATGGGGTTCGACGGCGCCAGCTGCGGCGTGCTCAACATCATCGGCAAACAGTCTCCCGACATCGCGCAGGGCGTCGATCGCAAGGACGAGCGCAAGCAGGGCGCGGGCGATCAGGGCATGATGTTCGGCTACGCCACCAACGAGACGGACGTGCTCATGCCGGCGCCGATCACGCTGGCCCACCGCCTGGTCAAGCGCCAGGCCCAGGTGAGGAAGTCCGGGAAGCTCTCGTGGCTGCGTCCCGATGCGAAGAGCCAGGTCACGCTGCGCTATGAGGACGACCGTCCGGTCGGCCTCGAGGCCGTGGTGCTCTCGACGCAGCACAGCCCCGAGGTCTCGACCAAGACGCTGCGCGAGGCGGTGATGGAGGAGATCCTCAAGCCCATTCTGCCCGCCAAGTGGGTCGACAAGCGCACCAAGTATCACATCAATCCTACGGGACGGTTCGTGGTCGGCGGCCCGGTCGGGGACTGCGGCCTGACGGGCCGGAAGATCATCGTCGATACCTACGGCGGCTATGCCCGGCACGGCGGCGGCGCGTTCTCCGGCAAGGACCCCTCCAAGGTCGATCGCTCGGCGGCCTACGCGGCGCGCTACGTGGCGAAGAACGTCGTCGCGGCGGGTCTCGCGGAGCGCTGCGAGGTGCAGCTCTCCTATGCCATCGGCGTCGCGGAGCCGACTTCCGTCATGGTGGAGACCTTCGGCACGAGCCGCCTGTCCCGCGAGCAGCTGACCGCGCTGGTGCGCAAGGTCTTCGACCTGACTCCCTTCGGCCTGCGCGAGATGCTCGACCTCGCCCGCCCGATCTACCAGAAGACCGCCGCGTACGGCCACTTCGGCCGCACCGAGGCGGAGTTCTCCTGGGAGCGAACCGACCGCGCGGCGGCGCTCGCCGCCCAGGCGAAAGGCGCCAAGGCGGCCTGAACACCGGCGCCGGCCGGGGCGGCGGCGCTGCCGCCGCCGGCGCCAGACGCATCCAGCCGCCGCAGCGATGCGGCGGCTCGGCGTCTCTGAGGAGCGTTGCGACAGACCTGCCGGGGCCTTCGGCCCCCGGCGGCTGCCAGGCTCAGAGGCGCCGCGCAATTCCCATACGGCGCTCACCCAAGTCATCGGAGCATTCGACCCTATGAACGCCACACTCAAATCCGCCGCCGCACCGCGAGACTGCAAGGTCGCCGACCTCGCGCTCGCCGACTGGGGCCGCAAGGAGATCCTGATCGCCGAGACGGAGATGCCGGGCCTGATGGCCATCCGCAAGGAGCATGCGCCGTCGCAGCCGCTCGCCGGCGCGCGCATCACCGGCTCCCTGCACATGACCATTCAGACCGCGGTGCTCATAGAGACGCTGCAGGCGCTCGGTGCCCGCGTGCGCTGGGCATCCTGCAACATCTTCTCGACCCAGGACCACGCCGCCGCGGCCATAGCGGCGGCCGGCACGCCGGTCTTCGCCTGGAAGGGCGAGTCGCTGGCCGACTACTGGGACTACACGCACCGGATCTTCGAGTGGCCGGACGGCGGCTACACCAACATGATCCTGGATGACGGCGGCGATGCGACCCTGCTCATGCACCTCGGCGTGCGCGCCGAGAGCGATCCGTCGGTGATCGCGAAACCCTCGAGCGAGGAGGAGGCGGCGCTCTACGCGGCCATCCAGGCGAAGCTGAAAGCCGATCCCAAGTGGTACTCCACCCGCATTGGCCACATCAAGGGCGTGACGGAGGAGACGACCACCGGGGTCAATCGCCTCTACCAGATGGCGAAGGAAGGCACCCTCGCGTTCCCCGCCATCAACGTCAACGACTCCGTGACCAAGAGCAAGTTCGACAATCTCTACGGTTGTCGCGAGTCCCTGGTCGACGGCATCAAGCGCGCCACCGACGTCATGGTGGCGGGCAAGATCGCCGTGGTCTGCGGCTACGGTGACGTCGGCAAGGGCTGCGCCCAGGCGCTGCGGGCGCTCTCGGCTCAGGTCTGGGTGACGGAAATCGACCCGATCTGCGCCCTGCAGGCGGCGATGGAGGGCTATCGCGTGGTCACGATGGAGTACGCGGCCGGCAAGGCCGACATCTTCGTCACCGCCACCGGCAATTTCCACGTCATCACGCACGCGCACATGGAGCGCATGAAGCACAACGCCATCGTGTGCAACATCGGCCACTTCGACAACGAGATCGACGTCGCGAGCCTCAAGCGCTACACGTGGGAGAACATCAAGCCGCAGGTCGACCACGTCATCTTTCCCGACGGCCGGCGCATGATCCTGCTCGCCGAGGGGCGGCTGGTGAACCTCGGCTGTGCCACCGGTCATCCGAGCTACGTGATGAGCTCGAGTTTCGCCAACCAGACCCTGGCGCAGATGGAGCTTTACTGCAATCCGGGCAAGTACCCCGTGGGCGTGTATGTTTTGCCGAAGCGCCTCGACGAGAAGGTCGCCCGGCTGCAGCTCACGAGGTTCGATGCCGAGCTTACGACCCTCAGCGGGGAGCAGGCCCGCTACATCGGCGTGGACAAGGCCGGCCCCTACAAGTCCGATCATTACCGTTATTGAGCCCGGGAGGGGGGCAATCCGGCCGCTGAGCATTAAGTACGGATCACCCCCCGGAAAAGATGGAGTTGCCTGACGCCATTCGGCGACAGGCTCGTCCGTGCGGCGCGGCCGGCGCCGCCGGACATCCCCGAAGTCAGTCCTGACGCGGGCGTAGACATCACCTGCTGCAAACTGTAACAGCCGCCCGGCGATACCGCGCGGGGAGCCCCCTGAGTTCCGCTGTCGCGAGCGATCGATGCCCCGGGAAACGCTGGAGTGTTGCAGAAGTTACCGCGCCGGACGGTGTGCGCAGCGGCCCGCCCCCCTGCGGGAAACGCCATCGCGAGGCCGGCGCCCCTGAAGACGCCGGACGCGCTGCGCGATGCTCGAGCCGAAGCGCTGGCTCTCTCCCCTCCACCAAACTGACCCGACCCTACAACATGTCGATTCGGTCGCGTTCGATGATGTTGTACGCGCCTTTTTTGGCAAAAGCGTGTAAGATTCCTGTCCGACCCTACAGTTGGGTGTTTTTTTGGAGTATCGAGTAATGGCGAAACGTCCCCCGAACGATGGCGCGTCCTGGAGCGCCAGTGAGCTGAAGACCTTGAAGTCGCTCGCGAAAGCGGGAACCCCGACCAGCGAGGTCGCGAAGAAGCTCGGGCGTACCGCGGCGGCCGTTCAGCAGAAGGCCATGCGGGCTGGGATTTCCTTCCGGGCCGCCAAGAGAGCCGGCGCCCGCAAGAAGAAGTAAGCGCCGAGCGGAAGTACGGACGGGGGTCCGCCTCGCAGGCGGGCCCCCGTCTTCATTTGTGGGGGGGACGCGGCTGCGGCCTTGCCACGGCCGGCCCGCCTTGTCAAACTCTGCCGCCATCGATCCGTGAAGCTCGATATCCAATAACCTCAAGAGGGGGGCGGTATGCGGAGAGAAGTCGGTTTTTCCTGCGTGGCGGCGGTCGCGATGGCGTTGGCCGGCTGCGGCGTGCGATTGCAGAACGAGACGCCGGCGCAGTTCGAGGCCAACCCGGACATCGGGATGTATCCGATCAAGGTCAAGGTGACCTCCGGCGCCATGGTGAGTCCGCCGGTGTACGTGTTTGCCATCTCGGGCAGGCACAGGGTCCCCCTGTCGGCCGGGCCGGACGGGGTCTATCAGACGATGTACCCCGTGAAGTGCAAGGAGAGCTTTCCATTGCAGTACCTCGCGATCTGGCGGCTGCAGGGCTTGGCGACGCGGCACGAGGTCTACCCGGCCCAGCCGCAGCAGATCAAGCTCACGCCGCCGCCGCTCGAGCACCATGCGACCATCGACACCTCCGGGAAGCCGGACCGCAAGACGCGCGCGTGGACTGGCGCGGTGAAGTACATGATCGTCACCGACCCCCATGCCCAGATCACCGGCGCGCAGATCGAGCCGGTGAGTCAGGACAAGGCGGACGTGCAGTCCGCCAAGGCGATCAGCCTCGTGAGCGGCTTGCCGCTCGACGCCTCCTGCGGCATAACCACGGCCGTGCAGCTGGCGTCCAAGGATCGCAAGGCCCACGCCAACCTGGTCATCACCACCGACGTACCGGGCATTCCGACCTGGACGACGCGGGTGGACTTCCAGCCGAGCGAGTAGATCGGCTCGAGGTCGCCTGCGGTTGCCCGGCGTATCCTGGCCGGGCGCCCGGGCCGGCCATCGCCGTCGAGGACCGCTCCCGGCGATCTTGCCGAGCGGCGAGCCTTCAGGCTCGGTCGCCCTCGCCGGCACCAGGGGGCTTGCGCACGCCGCGTGAGGTGCTGTCGAGCTCGCCAGCCGGGTGCGCAGGCTGCCCGCCGCCGGCGGCCCGCCGCTGCATCGAGACGCGTACAATCTCGCCATGCCGCTCAGCTCCAGCGATCGTTTTCTGGGCCGTGTCGAGGCCTACTCGAAGTACCGGCCCAGCTATCCGGCGGCCGCCATCGACCTGTTGGAGGCGCGGTGCGGCCTGAAGCCGGGCGCTGCCGTCATCGACCTCGGCTCCGGGACCGGCATCCTCTCGGCGCTGCTGCTGAAGCGCGGCGCCCGGGTGTTCGGGATCGAGCCGAATCCGCAGATGCGGCACTACTGCGGCCTCTCGCTCGGAGGTCAGTTTCGCGGCGGGGACGGCACGGCGGAAGATACCCACCTGCCGGACACATCCTTCGACCTTCTGGTCGCCGGGCAGGCATTCCACTGGTTCGACCCGCAGCGGACGCGAATCGAGGCGCTGCGGATCCTGAGGCCGGGCGCCTGGGCGGCGCTGCTCTGGAACGAGCGGCACAAGGGCGTCGTGCCTTTTCTGGAGGATTACGAGGCTCTGCTGCGCCGCTATGCGCCGCAATACGATGCGGTGGCGCGGCTGCGCGCGCAGGAGGACGGCATCGGTCAGTTCTTCGGCCATCCGCCGGAGCGCGCCACGTTCTCCAACGCGCAGGTGTTCGACTTCGAGGGCCTCGCGGGAAGAGTCATGTCCTCCTCCTATGCGCCCATGCCCGAGCGGCCCGAGCACGAGCCGCTCATGGCGGGCCTCAGGGAGGTCTTCGAGCGGCACCAGCGGGACGGAAAGGTCGTCTTCCCGTATCAGACGCTGGTGTATTTCGGCCAGCCGGGCCGGCCGGCCTAGGCGGCGGACCTCCCGCGGACGCTCAGCCTCGCGTCCACCACTCGTAGAATTCCTCGAACCCGATCGCTCCGTCGCGATCGGCATCGATGTCGTCGAAGCCGATCCCGCACTCGGCGGAGGTCACGTTCTCGTCCACCGACTCCATGAAGCGGATGAATTCCCCGAGCGTCAGCCGGCCGTCCTTGTTGATGTCGTTGAAATCGAAGGTCTCGCGCAGCCGGCCGCGCTCCTCGGCGCCGGGCCGTACGTAATCGAGCGTCGTCCGGTCTTTGCGTGTGTGTTCGCTCATGGAAGAGCCGCACAGCAATTTTCACTCCGGCCGGCGGCGCGGCCCAGGCGCAGCCCGCGGTTCGTGGATGCTAAAGTAGGCCGCATGCCTCCTTCGCTCATCGTATTCGACCTCGACGGCACGCTGATCGACAGCGCCGCGGACCTGGCGGCGGCCGTCAACGCCATGCTCGAGGGCTTCGGCCGCGAGCCGCTGTCCGTTCCGCAGGTGCGGCGGATGATCGGGGACGGCGTCGCGATGCTCGTGGCGCGGGCGCTCGCCGCGCGGCAATGCGAGCAGTTCGAGCCCGCCCGCGCCACGCAGATCTTCATGCGGCATTACGAGGGCGGCGCCACATCGCTGACGACCGCCTTTCCGGGCGCCGCCGGCGCGCTGCAGGCGCTGCGCGCCGCGGCCATTCCGCTCGCCGTATGCACCAACAAGCCCGCGCGCCTCGCCGCGGACGTCCTCGAAGGCCTCGGGCTCTCGGGATACTTCGCACGCGTGATCGGAGGCGACTCGCTGCCGTTTCGCAAGCCCGACCCGCGCGTGCTGCTCTCGCTGCTGCAGGAATTCGACGTCGGGCCGCAGAGCTCGCTCCTCGTGGGGGACAGCGAGGTCGATGCGGCGACCGCCCGCACCGCGGGCGTGCCCTTCGTCCTCATGAAGCACGGCTATCGCCGCGGGCCGGCGGAAGAGATGCCCAGCATCGCCGCGCTCGAGAGTTTCGACGAGCTGCCGCGGCTGATCGGCGTGCCGCCGGCTTAGCGGCGGGGCGGCGTTCCCTCGAGGGGGCGTCCGGGTGTATCTTGGTAGCGTTACCGTTTCATATGGGACCGCAATCCCAAATCGCCCGCGGGAGAGAAGAATGACGCTACGCAGAAGCCGGCTGATCCCTGTTGCGCTCCTCGCCCTGGCTGCCGTGAGCGGGGCCGCGGTGCCGTGCCGGGCCGCAACCACCCCCGCGCCCCCGCAACCCTTCCACCACTTCAAGGTGACCGTCTACATTCCGGTGCGGGTGGTGAAGCGCATGGCGCACGACCCGGCCTGGATGCGCTCGAGCTGGCGGACGATCAGCAGCCGGCTGCACGTCGATCAGGTCTTCATCGAGGACTATCGCTCCGGGGTCAGCGCCAGCGATGCGACGCTCTCGCGCGTGAAGCGGTTCTTCGTCTCCCGGGGTGTCGCGGTCGCCGGCGGCATGGCGATGCTGGGCGCCGGACGCAGCGCCCAGTTCCAGACCCTCGACTATACGGTGCCCCGCGACCGGCAGCTGGCGAGCCGCATGTCGGCCCGCCTGGCGCGGCACTTCGACACCTTCGTGCTCGATGACCTCTATTTCTTCAACACCAAGAGCGACTCCGACATCGCGGCCAAGGGGAAGCAGAGCTGGGCGCAATTCCGCATGCACACCATGGATGAGGTCTCGCGCGACCTGATCCTGAAGCCGACCAAGGCCGCGAACCCGAGAGTCAAGGTCATCATCAAGTTTCCGAACTTCTATCCGTCCTTTCAGGAAATGGGCTTCGACCTGAAGAACGAGCCGAAGATCTTTCCGCAGATCTGGACGGGCGATGAGACGCGTTACGCGGCCACGACCGACCAGCAGCTGCGGCCGTACGAGAGCTACGAGATCTTCCGCTACTTCGAGAACATCGCTCCGGGCCGCAACGGCGGCGGCTGGGTCGATCCCATCGCGATGCACGACCTCGACCGTTACGCCAGTCAGCTTTGGGACACAATTCTGGCCAAGGCGCCCGCCATCAATCTCTTCCAGTACACCGACCTGCTGCGCACCGCCGATCCGCGCAACCGCGAGGCCTGGGAGCACCTGCCGACCACCTTCGACTATTTCGACATGGCGCGCCGCTGCTGCGGCGGCCTGCCCGGCATGCCCGGCGCGAGCCATCCGTTGCTCGCCAACGTGGTCGAGTACTCCCTGCGCAAGGTCGACGCTGTCGCGGGCGCGCTCGGACAGCCGGTCGGGCTTGCGACCTACAGGCCCTACGACTCGACGGGCGAGGACTTCCTGCCGGAGACCCTGGGGATGGTGGGCGTTCCCGTCGAGATGTATCCGCAGTGGCCGCATGCGAGCACGGTGTTCCTCACCCAGGCGGCCGCGACGGACCCGGGCATCGTGTCCGAGATCGAGCGGCACCTGCGCAGCGGCGACAACGTGATCATCACGTCAGGCCTCCTGCGGGCGATCCAGGACAAGGGCTTCGATCAGGTCACAGACATGCGGGTGACCCACGATGTCGCCGCGCCCACCGAGTACGTCGGGGGATTCGGCTTCGGCGCGGGGACGATTCTCGGCCACTCGAAGCCGATGCTCTTTCCGCTCGTGCACTTCTATACCAATGAGGAGTGGGCGGTCCTGCGCGGGGTCGACCATCAGGCCGGCGTGCCGCTCCTGCTGATGGATCACTACGGCAAGGGCGAGCTCTACGTCCTGGTCGTGCCGGAGGAAATGAACGACCTGTACTCGCTCCCGGGCCCGGTGCTGGATGCGCTGCGCCGGTATCTGACGCCGGATCTGCCGGTCAGGCTCGAGGGTCCCGCGCAGGTCAGCCTCTTCGATTACGCCAACGGTACGTTCGTGGTGGAGTCCTATCGCGATTACCCCGCTGCCGTGCGCATCATCGGCGGCTTCCCACGTCTCACCAACCTGACTACCGGCGCGCGCTCGGACGGCGAGCCGGTGCCCGCGATTCCGGCCTTCCTCGCGCCGCCCTCCGCGGCGGCGGCCCGCCCGCAGTTCGGCTACGAGCTGCGCATCGAGCCGCACAGCTTCGTCGCCTTTCGCGAAGGACGCTGAGCGCGCAAACGGCCCCAGACGTAAGGGTTCCAGGAGACGAATCCGCCCAACGGCCGCAGGCCGGTTGGGCCGGATCGAAGACATTCGTCGCCTTTCGCGAAGGGCACTGAGCGCGAAAACGACCCCCGGGGCACAGGCTCACCGACCAATGTGAACCCGGTCACGGAATGTATGCGCCTCCCCGCCGCCCAGCGTAGCGGCGGCGCGCATAAGCGACCGCGCACGCATGCCGGGCCGACGTTGTAGTAGGCTCGGGACGAGCGCCGGGGGTCATGCACAGGTGAGGCCGGTCGAAGAAAGCGTCGCGAGTGTCGGCGAGTCCCGGGCGGGCTCCGGCCGCCTTTTCCCGGCGGCTCTGGTGCCCGACACCGCCTGCCCCGAGGCCGCGCTCGCCAAGTCCAATCGCGAGCTGCGGATGCTCATCGACTGCAAGCGCGCGCTGGCCCGCGCCGAGGACGAGCCGGTCCTGCTCGCCGGTCTCTGCCGCATCCTGACCGGACCGGGCGGCTATCGCCTGGCCTGGGTCGGCTTTGCGGTCGACAGCCCCGAGCGCCCCGTGCGCATCGCCGCCCATGCCGGCCACGCCAGCGCCTATCTGGAGCGGCTGCAGGTCAGCTGGAGCGATAACGAGCGAGGCCACGGCCCCACCGGGCGTGCCATCCGCGAGCGCACGGTCCAGGTGTGCCGGCTCATCGAGGCCGATCCGGCCTTCATGCCCTGGCGGGACGAGGCGCGCCGCGAGGGCTACAGGTCTTCCTTAGCCCTGCCTCTGCAGCTCGATGACCGGTGCATCGGCGCCCTGTGCATCTACTCGGATCGTCCGGATGCGTTCGACGGCCCGGAGCTCGCGCTTCTGGAGGAGCTCGCCGCGGATCTGGCATTCGGGCTGAACGCCCTGCGCGCACGGGTGGAGCTGCGCCGGCAGAGAGAACAGCTCGAGCGTCTGGCGCGGATCGTGCGCGTGCACAGCGCCATCAACGCGGCGGTGATCCGCATCCGCAACCGGGATGAGCTGTTGCAGGAGGCGTGTCGGCTCGCGACCGAGCTCGGCGGCTTCTTCGGCGCGGCGGTGTGGGTCGTCGATGGCACCGGCCGCTGGGCCTGGATGAAGTACCGCGCGGGCCCCATGGTTCTCGACAGTGAGACCCTGGAGCGGATCGAGCTCGGCGACGGCAGCGGACCGGATCCGAGCCTTTCGGGGCGGGCGCTGCGTGCGGGCAAGGTCGCCGTGTGCCCGGACATTGCCCGAGCGGAGACGTCCGTGGCGCTGCGCGAGCGGCTGCTGGCCCGCGGCATCCGCTCACTCATCGCGGTGCCGCTGATCGTGGATGGCAAGCGCGTGGCGGTGATGACGCTGAGCGCGCAGCAGTCCGCTCCGGCCGAGGATGGGGAGCTGGTGCAACTGCTGGAGAACGTCGGGGCGAGCCTCTCGTTCGCGCTGCACTCGCTCGAGAGCGCCGACGCCGCGCAGTACCTGGCCAGTTTCGACCCGCTCACCGGGCTGGCGAAGAGGGCGCTCTTCTGCGAGCGGCTGGACCGGCAGCTGCGGCCGAGGAGCGGCCCTGCCGCGCCCGGGCCGGGCCCGGCCGCCGGCGGGCGGGCCGCGGTCATCGCCTTTGACGTGCGCGGGCTCGGCAGCCTCAACACTCTCTACGGACACCGGTTCGGCGATCTGCTCCTGCAGAGCCTGGTCGAGCGGCTGAAGCGGCACGCCGGCGGCGACGAGCGCATCGGCTATCTCGGCGCGGGCACCTTCGTGTTGCTCGACGGGACGCCCGATCCGGTGATCGACAGCTCGCGGCTCGCGCTCGATGCCTTGTTGCTCGAGGAGCCGTTCCAGGTCGAAGGCCGCGAGATCCGGCTCTCGGTGACTTGCGGCGCCGCGGGGTATTCGCAGGACGTGGCGGGCGGCGCGATCCTGGTGCAGCGCGCCGAGGCGGCGCTGAAACGGGCCAAGGAATCCGGTGAGCACTTCCTCGACTACCGTCCGGAAATGAGCCGCGAGACGGCGCGGCGGGTGGTGCTCGAGCACAAGCTGCGCACCGCCCTCGAGGAGCAGCAGTTCGTGCTGCATTACCAGCCGCAGATCGATCTCGCCAGCGGCAAGATCGATTCCGCCGAGGCGCTGCTGCGCTGGCGCGATCCCGCGGAGGGTCTGGTGCCGCCCGCGCGGTTTCTGCCGATTCTCGAGTCCTCCGGCATGATCGTGCCGCTCGGGAACTGGGCGCTGCTCAAGGCGGTGGAAGACCTCGAGGGCTGGCGCCAGGCGGGATGCGGGCCGCTGCGTGTCGCCGTCAATGTCTCGGCGCAGCAGCTGCGCCAGCGCGAGTTCCTCCATGGCCTGCTCGGGCTCGCCGAGCGGCTCGCGCCGCTCGCAGGCTTCGGGCTCGACATCGAGATCACCGAGACGACGCTGCTGAAGGACCTGGAAGGCATCGGCGCAACGCTGCGCGAGCTGCGCAAGGCCGGCATCCGCGTCGCCCTCGACGATTTCGGCACGGGCTACTCCTCCCTCGGGCTGCTCTCGAAGCTGCCGGTCGACGTGCTGAAGATCGACCGCTCGTTCGTGACTGGCCTGCCCCAGGATGCGGCGAGTGTCACGCTGGTGGCGAGCATCGTCGAGCTGGCCTCGGCGTTCGATCTGATCACCGTCGCCGAAGGCGTCGAGACCGCCGAGCAGCTCGCGGCGCTGCGGGGGCTGCGCTGCAGCCACTCGCAGGGGTTCCTGCACAGCGCCGCCGTGCCCGCCCTGGAGCTCGAGCAGATGCTGACCCGTGCGGTGAGCCCGCGCCGGGCCAGGGCCGCGGGGTTTTGAGCTACAATTCCGGCCGGGATCTCGCTCGCACATCGCCTTCCGGAGTCCCGGAACAGCTTTATTCATGCACGGTACTGCGCGAGGCGCCGCTTGCCTCGAGTTCGGACGATTTCGGCTTCTGACCCGGCAGCGGGAGCTGCGCCTCGGTGATGCGCCCGTTGCGCTCGGCTCCCGGGCGTTCGACGTGCTGCTCATTCTGGTCGAGGCCGAGGGCGAGCTCGTCACCAAGGAGGAGCTGCTCGCGCGCGTCTGGCCCGGCGCCGTGGTCGAGGAAAGTAACATCCAGGTGCAGGTCTCCGCCCTGCGCAAGGCGCTCGGCGGGGATCGCGGCCTCATTCTCACCGTGCCGCTGCGCGGCTACCGCTTCACGGGCGAGGTGCGCGCGCTCGATGCCGAGGGGCGCGCATTGCCGCCCGCCGCTCCCGCGCCGGCAGCCCCGCGGCAGACGCCTACCAACCTGCCGGCGCCGGTCTCGGATTTCATCGGCCGCGAGACCGAGCTGCGGGAAGTGCGCGAGCTGCTGCGCCACAACCGGCTCGTGACCCTCGTGGGCACGGGCGGAATCGGCAAGACGCGGCTCGGGCTCGAGGCGGCGCGGTCCGTGCTCGAGGAGTTTCCCGATGGCGTCTGGCTCGCGGAGCTCGCGCCCCTCACCGATCCGGACCTGGCGGCCAGCGCCATCAACACGGCGCTCGGCCTGCAAAGCGGCGCCGGGCGCTGGACCGCGGAGCGGCTCGCCGCCGCCCTGCGCGGACGGCAGCTGCTGCTGGTGCTCGACAATTGCGAGCATCTCATCGCAGCGGCGGCTCGGGAGGCGGAAACACTGCTGCGGGCCGTGCCCGGGGCCCGCATCCTCGCCACCAGCCAGGAGCCCCTGGGACTCGAGGGAGAGTGCAGCTACCGGCTGAGTCCGCTGGAGTTTCCGGTCGAGGAGACCGCGGAGCTGGCGGCCGCCCTGCGCCACGATGCGATCCGGCTCTTCGTGGCGCGCGCGCGTGCCGCCGATCCGCATTTCAACCTCAGCGAGCGCAACGTCGCGACGGTGGCGACCATCTGCCGCCGCCTGGATGGCATTCCGCTCGCCATCGAGCTCGCCGCCGCGCGCGCCGCGGCGCTCGGGATCGAAGGGCTGTCGCGCCGGCTGGACCTGCGCTTTCACGTGCTCACCGGGGGGCGCCGCACGGCGCTGCCGCGCCACCAGACATTGCGCGCCACCCTCGACTGGAGCCATCGGCTGCTCTCGGAGCCCGACCGCATCGTGCTGCGGCGTCTGGCCGTGTTCGCCGGCAGCTTCAGTCTGGAGGCGGCGGCCAGCGTGGTGGCGGATCCGGCACTCGCGGATTGGGAGGTCGTCGGACGAATCGCCGAGCTCGTCGACAAATCGCTGGTGGTCGCCGATACCACAGGTCCCGTGCGCCGCTATCGGCTGCTCGAGACGACGCATGCCTACGCCATGGAGAAGCTCGCCGACAGCGGCGAGTTCGGCTCGCTCGCGCGCCTGCACGCGCTCTACTTCCGCGATCAGCTGCGCAGCGCGCTCAGGGTCTGGGAGGAGACTCCGTCCGTGCAATGGCTGGAGGCGCAGGCGCCGGAGATCGGGAATGTCCGCGTGGCGCTCGACTGGGCGTTCGGCGCGGACGGCGATCAGGCTCTCGGCATCGAGCTCGCCGCCGCCTCCTACGTGCTCTGGTATCTGCTTTCACTGATGCAGGAGGGCAGGGCGCGCCTCGAGCGTGCGACCGTGGCGTTGGGTCCGGCGACGCCGAACAAGGTGGAAGCGCAGCTGCGGTACGGGTACGGCTTTCTCTCGACCGGGGAGCCGCGCGGACGCGCGGTGCCCGCGCTGCGGCGCGCCGTCTCGCTGTACCGCGAGTGCGGCGACCCGCTGGATCTCGGACGCGCGCTCAGCTTCTATGGCCTGAACCTTGCGCGCGCGGGCCAGCTGACGGAGGGCCTGGCCGCGCTCGAGGAAGCGCGCCGCGCGCTCTCCGCCGCCGCCCATCCGAAGAGCCTCGCTCTGTGTCTCACCAATCTCGCCATCGCGCGCACGGTGGCCGGGGAGTTCGAAGCCGCCCGGTCGGCGCTCGATGAAGCGCTCGCGGTGGGAGCGCACTCCCGAGCGGACTTCTGGGTGTGGCGTGCGCTCCTCTACAAGGCCGAGGTGGAGTTCGCCGAAGGGCACCTGGAGGTCGCGATCGCGCAGGCGCGCGATGTCGTCTCGCGGGCCCGCGCCGCCCGGCGCACCGGCCTGCTCGGACATGCGCTCTGCAATCTGGCGGGCTATCTGATCGCGCGGGGCGAGCTCGAGGAGGCGGGGGCCGCGCTGCGCGAGGGGCTGCCGCTCGCGCCGGAGAGCGAGCTCGATGCGGTGCTCCTCGCCGGCGGCGTGCAGCACCTTGCGGCCATCGCGGCCCGCCAGAACCGTCTGGAGCGCGCGGCGCGGCTCATCGGCTACGCGCACGCCTTCTTCACTTCGGAGTTCGAGGGCCGCAGCCCCGCCAAGCAGCAGATCCAGGCGCACATCGTCGAGAGCCTGCGCCGCGCCATGCCGGGCGAGCGGCTGACGCAGCTGATGGAGGCGGGCGCGGGGTGGAGCGAGGAGGAGGCGATGGCCACCGCCCTGGAGACGTGACGGGCGTCTCGCTATGCGAGCAGGTTGGAGGCTGATCGCGGCGATTTAGAAAAATTAAGGGGAATTCAGCCGGGGCTAAGGATTTGGCGCGGGTGCGGGGCCATCCTTTCGCCGTTCAAAAAGGCCACTCCCGACGCCCATCATGAACCGCCCCGCTCGCACCTGGCTCGCCCGATTCTGCCGATTGCTCCCGCTGTCCGCAACCCTGCTGCTCGGGGGGTGCCACTGGGCGCTGCTCGACCCCAAGGGGCCGGTCGGTATGGACGAGCGCTGGATCATCGAGACGGCCGCCGGCCTGATGTTGATCGTGGTCGTGCCGGTGATCGTGCTGGCGGTCTTCATCCCCTGGCGCTACCGGGCCTCGAACACCCGCGCGACGTACCGGCCGGAGTGGTCGCACTCGAACAGGATCGAGGCGGTGATGTGGTCGATCCCCATCGCCATCGTCGCCGTCCTCGCCGTGATCTGCTGGCGCACCTCGCACCAGCTCGATCCCTTCCGGCCGATCCCCTCGACGCACAAGCCCGTGCACATCGACGCGGTGGCGCTCGACTGGAAGTGGCTCTTCATCTATCCGGACCAGCACGTCGCCACGGTCAACGAGGTGGCCATGCCGGTCGGCGTGCCGGTGGTGTTCCACATCACCTCGGCGACGGTGATGAACTCGTTCTTCATCCCGCGGCTCGGCAGCCAGATCTACGCCATGGCCAACATGGAGACGGCCGACAATCTGGTGGCGAGCGTCCCCGGCACCTACCGCGGCATCTCCGCGAACTACAACGGCGACGGCTTCTCGGGAATGACCTTCGCGGTGAAGGCCATGACCAAGGGCGATTTCAGCCGGTGGCTCGCCAAGGCCGCCACCGCCGGGCAGGCCCTCGACACCGGCGCCTATCGGACGCTCGAGAAGCCGAGCGAGAACGTGCCGGTGAGCTTCTACTCGCAGGTGACGCCGGGCCTGTTCAGGCAGATCGTCGCCGGCCGGCTCGCGCCCGGCCGTCTGATGGCGGATGCCGCCGGGAGACATTGAGATGTTCGGTAAGCTGACGCTGAGCGCCATTCCCTATACCAACCCCATCGTCATGGGCGCGGTCGCCTTCATGGTGATCGGCGCACTGGCCGTCCTCGGCACGATCACCTTCCTCGGCAAGTGGAAGTATCTGTGGACCGAGTGGCTGACCTCGGTCGATCACAAGAAGATCGGGATCATGTACCTGATCCTGGCGGCGATCATGCTGCTGCGCGGCTTCGCCGACGCCATCATGATGCGCTTGCAGCAGGCGCTCGCCTACGGCAGCAACATGGGCTACCTGCCGCCCGGGCACTTCGACCAGGTGTTCAGCGCCCACGGCACGATCATGATCTTCTTCATGGCGATGCCGTTCATCATCGGGCTGATGAACTGCATCCTGCCGCTGCAGATCGGCGCGCGCGACGTCGCCTTCCCGCTGATGAACAATCTCAGCTTCTGGCTGACCGCCGCCGGCGCGGTGCTGGTCAACGTCTCGCTCGCCATCGGCAATTTCTCGCGCGCGGGCTGGCTCGGCTTCGCGCCGCTGTCGGAGCTGCACTACAGCCCGGGCGTCGGGGTGGACTACTGGATCTGGGCGCTGCAGATCTCGGGCATCGGCACGACCCTGACCGGCGTCAACTTCATCGCGACCATACTCAAGATGCGCGCTCCGGGCATGACGCTGATGCGCATGCCGGTGTTCGTATGGGCGTCGCTGTGCACGAACGTCCTGATCGTCGCGGCCTTCCCGCTCCTCACCGTGACGCTCGGCCTGCTGACGATGGACCGCTACCTGGGCATGCATTTCTTCACCAATTCGCTCGGCGGCGATCCGATGATGTACATCAACCTCATCTGGATCTGGGGACACCCCGAGGTGTACATCCTGATGCTGCCGCTGTTCGGCGTGTACTCCGAGATCGTGCCGACGTTCTCCGGCAAGCGCCTGTTCGGCTACGCCTCCATGGTGTACGCGACCATGGCGATCGCGCTGCTGTCGCTGATCGTGTGGCTGCACCATTTCTTCACCATGGGCAACGGCGCCGACGTGAACGCGTTCTTCGGCATCACCACGATGATCATCTCGGTGCCGACGGGCGTGAAGATCTTCAACTGGCTGCTGACCATGTATCGCGGCCGGGTGCGCCTGGAAACGCCGATGCTGTGGACGATCGGCTTCCTCATCACCTTCACGCTCGGCGGCATGAGCGGCGTGCTGCTCGCCGAGCCGCCGGCCGACTTCGTGCTGCACAACAGCCTGTTCCTGGTGGCGCACTTCCACAACGTCATCATCGGCGGCGTGGTGTTCGGCGTGTTCGC
>DAHUXV010000066.1 GCA_027306985.1 Gammaproteobacteria bacterium
TGCCATGCGCTCGAGCTCAGCGATTCGGCCTACAACGCGCCCCTGGCCTCGGTCGGCGTCGATTTCGGCAACTGGTGCATCGTCGTTCGGCCCACCGTTCCCGGCGCGCCGGCGCTGGTGCGCGGCTGCGGCGTCGCGCGGCTGCCCATACCGGTGCAGGGCCTCATCCGCACCGTGGGCAGAGGCGCCAGGCAGACCTTCTGGATCGAGCGGCGCACGAACGCCGACGACGACATGCTGCAGATCGGTGGCGACGTTCCGGTCGGGGACGACCAGACGGTGTACCGCTCCATGTCCAATCCGCTGGTCGGCGCCGGCCTGCTGCTCAAGGAGACACTGCGCGAGATCGGTGTGAAGGTCGCCGGGCAGGTGGCCGTCCGCAGCAACCGTCCGCCGCCCAACAGCTTCCAGCTCGGCGACGTCACGGGCCTGAGCCTGCAGGAGCAGTTGGGCCGCATGCTCCGGTTTTCCAACAACTACATCGCCGACGTGCTCACCATGGATATGGCGGCGAGCATCGACGACCACCCGCCGCAGGCGCTGGCCTCGGCGGGCCGGCTGCTGTCGGACTTCGTCGAGCGGGTGGAAGCGCACGACCGCCCCGCGTCCCTCGTGCCGCCTCCGATCTACAGCGGCAGCGGTCTCACGACCGACAACCGCCTGTCGGCGGACGACCTGGTGCGCCTGCTCGCTTACGAGTATCGCGACCCGCGCCATTTTCCGGCGTTCTACGGCGGACTGGTCGTGCCGCGCGATGCGCCGTTCGTCTTCCTGCGCCAGGGCGATGAGGCCTGGCTGGATCGCGTGGCGCTCAAGACCGGCACCCTGGACAACCCGCGCTCCGTGTGCGGGATCGCGGGGTACCTGCGCAAGCGCAATGGCGGCTGGATCGCCTTCGCGGCCATCGTCAACGGCGGACCGAGGTGGAAGCACGTGCCGCTCTATCAGGCCATCGGGGCCGAGCGCGCCGACGTCCAATCGTTGCTCCGGCGCTACTGACGCCGGCCTTCCCGGCGGGCGGCGCCTTAAAATCGCGTCAGAATCGTTTCAGTCATCGTTCAGTTTGCCGGCGTAGCGTCCCGCTCAAATTCACCAGAGGGGGTATGCATGAAGGGCCAGTTCCGCCGGATTCCCGGCACTGAGGCGATTCTCCTTTCCGGTCTCGGTCTCATTTGCGCCACACGCGCGAATGCTCAGGCCGCCGATGCGGCATCGAGCCAAATGCTGACGCCTCTCAAAGAGGTGGTCGTCACCGGAACCCTGATTCCCACCGACCCCGAGGCCGTCGCCGTTCCGGTCACCAGCCTCGATGCGTCGGCCTTGAAGGGCACCGGCACTTCGAGCGACATGCTCGCCACGCTGGAGAAGGCCGTTCCGGCCTTCGCCGGCCGCAGCAACGCCGGCAGCAGCAACGCCCAGAACCACAATCAGTTCACGGCCGGCGGCTCGCAGATCGAGCTGCGCAACCTGCCGACGCTGGTGCTGGTGAACGGCCAGCGCCTGGCGCTCGATGCGGTCGCGGGCCTCACCGGCAGCAAGAACTTCGTCGACGTCAGCCAGATTCCGGCGGCGGCCCTGGAGCGGGTGGACGTCCTGACGGACGGCGCGTCCTCGCTCTACGGCTCGGACGCTATCGGTGGCGTCGTGAACTTCATCCTCAAGCACAACTACCACGGCGTGACCTTCGGCACGCACTACGGCGCAGCCGACGGGGGCTACCGGGACCGCTCGGCGTTCGTGACCGCGGGCGGTGATGTCGGGCCGTTCAACATCACGGCGACCGTGAGTTACACGAAGACGACGCCGCTCTGGGCGGACACCCGCTCGTTCAGCAGCCCGAAGTACGGCGTCACGCCGGGTACCGCTCTGCCCGGCGTCGTCGCCGCAGGCAGCTACAGCCTTGCGCCGGGCCTGGTCTATCCGCCCGTGCCGACCGGCGCCGCCGCCACCGCGACCAGCTACTCGCAGCTGCCGGGCGTCTACTTCCCCACCAGCGCCGCGCAGCTCTCCAAGTCCTTCGATTACTCGAGGTACTCGATGCTCCTGCAGCAGGAGGAGCACAAGAACTTCGTCGCGGACATCACCTCCCGGCCGCTCTTCGGCGGCAGCACGGAGGCCTTCGGCGAGATCCTCATCTCCCAGAACAAGGTCGTATCGACCGCGTGGCAGACCGCGGGCCAGCCGTTCTCCAACTCGGCCGTGAGCGTGCCCGCCGGCTCGCCGTACGACCCGCTCGCGACCGCCACGACGGCGACCTTCGCCGACATCAACCGCCCCAAGGGGGTGTATGACACCACCGACGGATACCAGTTCTCCGCCGGCCTCAAGGGCAAGATCACCCGCACGTGGACGTGGCAGACCTCCGTCGACTACAGCCAGAGCAAGCTGACCGAGGACGACACCAATCTGATCTTCAAGCCGAACCTCGCGGCGGCGGTCGCCGGCGGCTACGATGCCAGCGGCGTGGCGACGCCAGGCGGCGCCTATAGCGAGGTGTACGGCGGCTTCTCGACGGCCAATGCGGAGCTGCTGGTGCCCGCGCTCAATCCGTTCGCGGTGACCGGGAACCAGGCGGCCACGCTCGCCAACGTCTTCGGCACCGAGATGCTGCACGGGCAGAGCAAGCTGTACTCGTGGGACGCGCATGCGGTGGGCAACGTCTTCAAGCTGCCCGCGGGCGCGTTGAGCCTCGCCGCCGGTGTGAGCTGGCGCCGCGAGGAGGTCTCGGGCAATGCCGATCCGAACGGCCGCAATACCGACCCCGTGACGGGCAGCACCGCCGGTAACGATCAGAACTGGCTCAACGGCCTGTACACGGACCCGTTCAGCCACGGACGGGACGACAGCGCGGTGTACGCCGAGACGCGCGTGCCGATCTTCTCCAGCCGCATGGATCTTCCGGGCCTCGACCAGCTCGAGCTGACCGCGGCAGGGCGCTTCGAGCACTACAGCGATGCCGGCAGCGCCACCGTTCCGAAGTTCGGCTTCCGCTGGGCGCCTTTCAACAGCCAGTTCGCGATCAACGGTAACTACACGAAATCCTTCGTGGCGCCGCCGCTGTTCCAGGCTTACGGTCCTTACGATACCCGTCAGGTCACGGGGGTCATCCCGGGCAACGTCCTCGGCGAGTCCGCTCTGGGCGGCTACACCTTCAACGGCGAGGACGGCAACAACCCGGGCCTGAAGCCGGCCGTCGCGGTCGCGCGCTCGATCGGCTTCACCTTCCGCCCGAAATTCATCGGCGGCCTGTCGGTGAGCGCGGAGTTCTCGTCCATCAACCTGTACGGCTTCGCGGGCGGAATCGGCTTCAACAACATCTTCAACTCCGTGAACAAGCTGGGCGCGGCTTCGCCCTTCTTCGGCAACCTGGGAGAGGGTAACTTCATCAATTTCGGCGGCACCAATCCCTTCGCCGCCCCGGGCTCGCTCGCGGCGTACCTGAAGGCGGATCCCGCCAACGTCCAGAACATCTACGTCGAGGACCGGTTCACCAACCTCGCGGTGCTGAGGGAGCGTTCCTGGAATCTCTCCGCGCTGTACCTCCTGCCCTGGACCCGGTACGGCACCTGGACCCTGTCGACGAGCGTCATGGCATTCGATTCGTACAAGTTCTCCGACGGCCTGGGCGATCCGTCCATCCAGTACGCGGGCAATGCCAGCAACCTCGGCGTGTTCGCCGGCACGCTGCCGAAGTTCCGCTTCTACACGACGGTGGGCTGGTCGTACCGGAGCCTGGACATCACTCTTGCCAACACCTACATTTCCGCGGTGACCGACGCGGGCGCCGGCGGAACGGGTCCGGTGTTCACGCCTGTGCCGCACTACAGCTCCTTCGACCTGCGCGGCGCATACACGTGGCGGCTCGGGGGCGAGGGCAGCGGCCGCAAGGTGGTGCTGGACCTCGGCGTCAACGATCTCAACAATGCGGCGCCGCCTTATTTTCCGAACGCGTTCTCGAATGGATTCATGACTACGGACATCGGCACCTACTCGCCGATCGAGCGCGAGGTGTACGGCGATGTGACGGTGTCGTTCTGAGCCTCGAGGCAGCGGCGGGGTGACCGTGCAAGCGCCCAGGGTCTATACTGATCCGCTACGATGGCGCGGCGCGAAGGGGTCGAATTGACGAATCATGCAACTGCCGCCGGCCCCCCGGGGCCGGGCGAGCCGGCCGTCCATGCGACGGGCACGGACGGCGCCAGGCGTTCTTCGACCCCCCCGGGTTGGGCGCGGGTATGGCAGCGGCTGATGGACCGGCGTATCGGCGTCGTGCCGGTGCCGGTCGCCGTCGTGCTCGCCGGTGTGCTGTGGTACTTCGTGAGCCGCGGCGAGGTCGGGACCGGCCTGCCGATGATGATCGGGCTCATCGTGCTGCTGGCCTTCGTCTGCGCGGAGATCGGCCACAGGATTCCGGGGCTGCGCGCGGTGGGCGGCGCGGTGATCGTGGCGACGTTCCTGCCTTCGGCGCTCGCTTACTACCACGTGCTGCCCGTGGATCTGGTGGGTGCCGTCACCCGCTTCACGAAGGGATCGAATTATCTCTTCCTCTACATCTCCGCGGTGATCGTCGGCAGCGTATTCGCAATGGACCGCACCGTGCTGATCCGGGGGTTCGTGAAGATCTTCGCGCCGCTCGCGGCCGGCACGGTGGCGGCGGTGATCGTGGGCGGGGCGGTCGGCGCGGCGCTGGGCCTGGGCTTGAAGCACGCGCTCTATTACGTGGTGCTGCCGGTGATGGCCGGCGGCGTGGGCGACGGGGCGGTGCCGCTGTCGGTGGGATACGCCGGTGCGCTGCACCAGGGATTCGGCGGCCAGTTCGCGCAGGTGCTGCCGGCGGTGATGATCGGCAGTCTATTCGCCGTGTTGATCGCCGGAGGATTGAACCTGCTCGGCAAGCGCAAGCCACAGTGGACGGGCGAGGGCAGACTGCAGCCCGGCGAGGAGATGGATGAGTTCCTCACGAAGGACGAGCCGCCGCCGCACACGGACGCGATGACCATCGCGACGGGGCTGGTGACCGCGGTGACGCTGTACCTGGTCGGCGAGCTCGCCTTCAAGGCGTGGAAGCTGCCGGCGCCGGTGGTGATGCTGGTGCTCGCCGTGGCGATGAAGCTCGGCTGGTCGGTCACGCGCCGGCTCGAGATCGGCGCCGACGCGGTCTTCCAGCTCTTCGCCAAGGTGGGGACCTATCCGCTCCTCTTCATGGTGGGCGTGGCGTGGACACCGTGGAACAGCCTGCTCGCGGCGCTGGCGCCCGCCAACCTGATCACCATCCTGGCGACGGTGGTGACGCTGATCGGAGTGGGTTTCTGGGTCGGGAAGAAGGTGAATCTTTATCCGATCGAGGCCGCGCTGGTCAACGCGACCCACGCCGGCCAGGGCGGCACGGGCGGCGTCGCGATCCTGACCGCCGCCGAGCGCATGCAGCTGATGCCGTTCGCGCAGATCGCCATCCGCATCGGCGGCGCGATCGTGGTCAGCCTGACCCTACTCTGCTTCGTCTGGGCTCACTGAGCGAGGTCGGCGCCACGGGCCGTCCTGGCGGCGGCGCCCCTGCGCAGAGCCGCCGCCGCGAGAAGGTCGCGCGCCGGGAATTTCCCGCGTATCGTGCGCGAGCGTTTGCCGGAGCGCGGACGCTTCAAGTTTCCGTCTCCTCGCTCAAAGGCACCGGCTCGCCCTCGCGCGAGGGCACGCGCTCGCCTCCGGCGCTCGCAATCGACTCGGCGATGCCTTGCGGCACGAGCCCCGTCGCCGGAATCTCGAACACCACCTTCAGTCCCTGTCCACCCGCGGCCGCCTCCGCCCAGATGCGGCCGCGGTGCAGCTCGATGATGCTGCGGCAGATCGCCAGCCCGAGGCCGCTGCCGCTCTCGTCGCCGCTGCGCTCGCCGAGGCGCACGAAGCGCTCGAAGATGCGCTCGCGCTCGCTCGGCGGAACGCCGGCTCCCTGATCCTCCACGCTGACCCGCCACACACCGGACCCGAAGGTCGAGCGCAGGGTGATGACGCCGTCGCGCGGCGAGGCGGCGACCGCGTTGGCGAGCAGGTTGAGGAGCACCTGACGGATGCGCTGCGCCTCGAAGGCGGCCAACCCTTCGCCCTCGCGCACCAGGACGAAGACGCGCCCGTGATGTTCCGCGAGCACGCGCGCGTCCTGCCCGAAGGTGTGCAGGAAACGGCAGGGATCCTGGGGCTTCAGCTGCAGCGTGATCGCGCGCGCTTCCGCGCGCGAGAGGAAGAGCAATTCCTCGATGATCTGGTTGAGGCGCGCGAGCTCCTCCAGCTGCATCTGCACGGAGTCCTCGTCCGCCGGAGAGAGGCGGCCGTCGACCAGCAGCTTCTCCGCCTGCAGGCGGACGAGCGAGAGCGGGGTTTTCAGCTCGTGCGATGCTTCGGCCGCGAAGCGGCGAACCTGCTTGAACGAGGATTCCAGCCGGTTGAACATCTGATTGAGGAGCCGCGCGAGCTCGGAGATCTCGTCGCGCACGCCGGCGATGGGGATGCGCTCGCTGAGATTGTCGGAGCCGATGCGGCTCGCCGTCTCGCGAATGAGGCGCACGGGCCGCAGCGCGAGCCAGCTCAGGCCGAAGCCGATGACCGTGCTCACGGCGAGCATGGCGATGAGGAGCCCCGTGCAGACTTCCACGTATCCGTCCATCACCTTGAACACCTGGGCGGAGGAAGTCGCGATCGTGACGTCGAAGGGGGGCAGGAGGAACTCCGCGACGCGCAGCGGACCTATGCCGGGAACCGATGCATCGTAGCGGTGCTTCTTCGGGACGTCGGGGATCACGCGGCCGCGCAGGTTGGCGGAGTAGAACACCGTGCTGTGCTTGGGAATATTCACGTCGAAATAGAAGAGGACCGACGCATACTCCGTCGTCGTGCGGATGCGCTGGTTGACGACGTCCAGGCTGAGCGTCTTGTAGTCGGGACCCAGCCGCGCCCGGATCTGCTCGAACTCCGCCGTGTTGAGGAGGTCCAGGCCGTGGATGAGGTAGCTCTCGAGGAGCTGGTAGCCGACGACGAACAGGCACGCCAGGGTCACGGTCGCCGCGAGGGCGTACCACGCCGCCAGCCGCGTGCTGATCGAGCGCATCACAAGAGCTGGTATCCGACGCCGCGAACCGTCTTGAAGAGCGGCTTCTCCTGGGACTTCTCCAGCTTGGCGCGCAGCCGGCTCATGTAGACGTCGAGCAGGTTGGTGTCGACGTCATAGTGCGACGCCCAGATCTTCTCCGAGATGAGCGTGCGCGTGAGGATGCGTCCGGGGTTCTGCATGAAGATCTCGAGCAACGCGAACTCGCGCCGCGTGAGCTCCACCGGCTGGCCGTTCAGATGCGCCGTGTGGCTCAGCAGATCGAGCTTCAGGCCGCGGTATTCGAGCACCGTCTCCTTGACCTCCGACTGGCGCCGAAGCTGCGAGCGCACGCGCGCGAGCAGCTCCTCGAAGCTGAAAGGCTTGGAGAGATAGTCGTCGGCGCCGAGATCGAGGCCTTTGACGCGGTCCTGTACCGCATCGCGCGCGCTCAGGATCAGTACCGGCTCCTTGAAGCCGCTCTTGCGCCACTCGCGCAGCAGATCGAGGCCGTCGCCGTCGGGCAGCCCGAGATCGAGGATGATGAGATCGTAGGAGGTTTCGCAGAGGGCATCGCGCGCCTCTTTGCACGTGCGGACGCAGGCTACCGTGTAGGAACGCTCCGCGAGCCCCTGCTTCAGGAGCTGCGCGAGGCGCTGCTGGTCTTCAACGATCAGAACCTTCATGACTCCTGCGTTCCGGCGGCCGCTCTCGGCGCCCCCGGCGCCCGGAACCCTCTCACGGCAGTATACGCCGGGCTGCGCGCGGACTCCCTGAATGCCCGTTAAGGCTCGCGCGGCCCCTATAATGCGGCTTCTCCGACAACCGCACGGGCGTTCCGCATCGATACCTCCTCGCAGACTCCCGCAACCGATCGCTGGGGCGAGCGCATGCCGCGCACCGTCGGGGTGTGGAATGCCGCGGCGGTGGTCGTCGGCGTCACCATTGGCAGCGGGATCTTTCGCGTGCCGGCGACCGTGGCTGCGCAGCTCCAGGCGCCTGGGCCGGCGATGCTCTGCTGGCTGCTGGGAGGGATCGTGGCGCTCTGTGGCGCCCTCTCGATCGCGGAGCTGGCCGGAGCGTTGCCCCGCTCGGGCGGCATTTTCGCGTACCTGCTGGAGTGCTACGGACCGCTGCCCGCGTTTCTTTTCGGGTGGACGGAGCTGGTGGTGGTGCGCGCGGCCGCGCTCGGCGCCACCGCCACGATCTTCGCCGAGTACCTCGGCTACTTCATCCCGCTGACCCCCGTCGAGGTGCGCCGGGTGGCGGCGCTCGCCATCGGGCTCATCGGCGCCATGAACTACATCGGCGTGCGCCGGGCCGCGGCGGTCATGAGCCTCGCCACTGCCGTCAAGTACGTCGCGCTCCTCGCGCTGGGAATCCTGGCGTTCACCGCGGTGCGCGGCAACGTCCCGCCGCCGGCCTTCCTCGAGTGGCACGGCACGACGCCCTCGCTCATCGCGACGGCGCTCATACCGGTCATGTGGACCTATGACGGCTGGGCCGATCTCTCATTCATGGGAGGGGAGATCGCCGAGCCGCAGCGCACCCTGCCGCGCGCGCTGATCGCCGGGACCTGCTGCGTGATGCTGGTCTATCTGGTGGTCAACCTCGGGTTCTGGCATGCGCTGCCGGTCTCGCAGATGGCGGCCTCGCGGCTCGTGGCGGCAACCGTCGCGGCGCGCATCCCGGCGTTCGCGGGCGCCGGCGCCGCGGTGATCGCGGCCGTCGTGCTGGTCTCCGCCTTCAGCGGCCTGAACGGCTCGATGATGACCGGGCCGCGAGTGCTCTTTGCCATGGCGGACCGCGGACTGTTCTTTCGCGCCGTGGCCCGCGTGTCGCCGCGGTTCAGCAGCCCGTCGGTGGCGATCTGGCTGGCGAGCGCGCTCGGCTGCGCTTACGTGCTGCAGAACGACTTCGCCCAGCTGGCCGATCGCTTCATCCTCGGGATCTGGCCGTTCTACGTGCTGACGGTGGCCGGAGTGTACGTCCTGCGGCGGCGGCGGCCCGACCTGCCCCGTCCCTACCGCGTGCTCGGCTATCCGGTGGTGCCCGCGCTCTTCCTCGCCGCGTCCCTCGCAATGATGGTGAACGCCCTGATCACCGATCCGCGCAACACCGCGGTGACCCTGGCCGTGATCGCCGCCGGGGTGCCGGCCTACGCCGTCTGGAAACGGCTCGACCACCGGCGTCGTGCGCAAGCACGCAAGTAAGCGGAGGGCCGCGCACAAAATCGCCTGGAGCGATTTTGGACGGCGCGAGGCGCCGGGCCCGAAGGGCCTCGGCCGAGGATGGGCCGGGCAACGCGGCAGGATGCCGACTTCGCGCCAGTCAACTAAGGGTTCGTCGCGGGCGGCGGACTGATCTCGCTGCGGCCCGGCTCATCCAGCTTGTCGCCGAGGATCCGGCGAACCACGACGTAGCACAACGGGATGAGGAGCACGCCGAGGACCGCCGCGGTCAACATGCCGCCGACCACGCAGGTGCCGATGTCGTGCCTGCCGTTGGCGCCGGCTCCGGTCGACACGACCATGGGAAACACGCCGAGGATGAAGGCGAACGAGGTCATGATGATGGGCCGAAAGCGCAGCCGCGCGGCTTCCAGCACGGCGTTGTGGAGACTGCGGCCGTTGCGCTGCTCGGTGACCGCGAACTCCACGATGAGGATCGCGTTCTTCGCCGTGAGTCCGATGATGGCGATCAGTCCCACCTTGAAGTACACGTCATCGGGCAGGCCGCGGACGAATGTCGCCAGCGTGCTGCCGATGAGGCCGACCGGGACGGCGAGCAACACCGACAGGGGAATGCTCCAGCTCTCGTAGAGCGCCGCGAGCGCCAGGTAGACCACGATGATGGACAGGGTGAAGAGCGCGGGCGCCTGAGCGGCGGAGAAGATCTCCTGCAGCGACTGGCCCGCCCAGTCGTAGCCGATGCCGGCGGGCAGATAGCGCTTCACCAGCCGCTCCATCTCGTTCATGGACTGACCCGAGCTGTAGCCCTTGGCGGCCGAGCCCACGATCTCCACCGCGGGGTATCCGTCGTAGCGGGTGAGCGAGGGCGCGGCGATGATCCACCGGGTCTTCACGAAATCCGA
>DAHUXV010000088.1 GCA_027306985.1 Gammaproteobacteria bacterium
CCGCTCGTAGATGCGGCCGGTGGTGAAATTGCTGTTGCGGCCGGTGGTCGTGCGCACGAAGCGCTCGTAGTGGCCGAGGTCGAGGTCGGTCTCCGTGCCGTCGTGGGTGACGAACACCTCCCCGTGCTGGAAGGGGCTCATCGTCCCGGGATCGACGTTGATGTACGGGTCGAGCTTGACCATGGCGACCTTGAGGCCGCGGGCCTCCAGGATCGCCCCAAGGGAGGCGGCGGCGATGCCCTTGCCCAAAGAGGACACGACACCGCCGGTGACGAATACGAAACGCGCCATAGTGTTAAATCAGGGATGTCCCGTCGTGAGAATTGCTGCCTGCAGCGTCCGATGAAATCAGAGCTGAACGACGGGAGAGCAGATTAGCATATCAGTTGCCCATCAAGCCACGCCGATCCCGAAGCATGAAGCGGCGCGAGGGCGCAACCGGGCACAGCCACGTGCCCCGCCGCCGCAGGGCGAGGCGGTGCCTTTCAGCGAAGCACCGCTTCGCCCGCCGAGCGCGCTTTCGGCAAAAACCACGCTTTTTGCCGAAAGCAGCGCTGGGCCGGGCAGGAAGCCCGGATCCCGCGCTTCAAAGAGGCTTGCGCCAGAGCAGGCGGCCGCGATGGCGCGCCTCGGGCGGCGCCCGCACCGAATCGTCGATCCAGAGATCCGCCGCCGCGATCAGCGCGCCGTCCGCGAGAATCAACGGCAGGCGCGCGCGCTCCGCGGGCGGCACGTGAGCTTCCCGCAGCAAGCTCTTGAGCGCGCGGCGAGGTCCGCCCCGCCGCACGCGCAGCCGCTCCCCGCCGCGCCGCCAGGCGACGTCGAGCCGCGGCGGCAGGGCGTCGAGGTCGATGGGGCCATGCCGCTCGCGCGTCAGCTCCAGGGCGCCGCCGTCCGGCAGCGCGCAGCGCGGGCAGAAGCGCCAGTCCCAGGCGAGCGCCGCCGCCGGCGCTTGCGATTCCAACATCGGCCCGCGCTCCGCGATCGACAGCAGATCCGCGTGCCGCATCACGATCCAGCGCCGGGCGGCGGCGCCCTCCCTCGGCGACTTCCCGGGCGACTTCCCGGCCGATTCCCTGGCTGATTCCCTGGCTGATTCCCTGGCCGGCTCCGCGGCCCACTCCACCCGCGGGTGCGCATCGGCGCGCGCCTCGATGAGGGGACCGGCGATCTCCCGCAGCCGCCGCGCATCCGGCGGCGTGCGGCCGCCGCTTGCGATCCAGAGGCGCAGCAGGTTGCGCCGCCGGTCCGCCGGCAGCGACCTCAGGACCTTCACGGAGAGCGAGGCGCCGTCGCTCGCGCGCTCGAGATCCGCCTGCGCGAGCGCCGTCAGCAGCCCCTGCGCCTCGGCGGCATGCCGCGCGGAGCGCGCCACGGCCGCGGCCGCACCGGGCCAGCGCTCGCGCACCAGGGGCAGCACCCGCCGCCGCAGGTAATTGCGGTCGAAGCGCTCGTCGCGGTTCGTATCGTCCTCGATCCAGGCAAGCGCCTGCGCGCGCACCCAGGACTCGAGCTGCGCCCGCGAGCAGGCGAGCAGCGGGCGCGCGATCGTCCCCGGGCCGAGCGGCGCGACGGCAGGCATGGCGGCGAGTCCCGGCAGACCGCAGCCGCGCAAGAGCTGCAGCAGCACGGTCTCGAGCTGATCGTCCTGCGTATGGGCCGTGAGCAGCGCCTCGCCGCCGCGCAGCTGCCCGGCGAGGCACCGGTAGCGCGCGACCCGCGCGGCCTCTTCCAGCGAGGCGCCGCGCTCGCGCGGGACCTGCACCGAGAGCACTTTCAGGGGAACGCCGAGCTGGCGCGCGAGCTTGCGGCAGTGCGCGCTCCAGCGCTTCGCATTGGGGTGCAGGCCGTGGTCGAGGTGCATGGCGCGCAGCGGCAGGCCATCGGAGCGCATCCCGGCGAGCGCCGCGAGCAGCGCCGTGGAATCCAGGCCGCCGCTCAGCGCGACGCAGACCGCAACGTCGGGGAATCCGGGCAGCAGCTCCTCGAGCCTCCCGCGCAGCCACTGCGGACCGAAGGGGGCGGCGGGACCGGCACTATCGCCCGGCGCCATCCCCGCGCCCCGCCCCCGCTGCCGCGGGGGCCGACACGCGCCCGCGTGCCGTGATGAACTGATCCATGCAGCTCATTCCGGGTTCTCGGTGAAGACCCCGAACGAGCCGATCCGGCGCGCGCGCGCCGCGCGCAGCTCATCGCGCGGGATCGACTCCAGCTCCCCGAG
This sequence comes from Gammaproteobacteria bacterium, assembly GCA_027306985.1. GTDB lineage: Bacteria > Pseudomonadota > Gammaproteobacteria > Steroidobacterales > Steroidobacteraceae > 13-2-20CM-66-19. The sequence goes on from DAHUXV010000088.1 coordinate 2,222, forward strand.
GTGCTTCAGCAGCGCCGCCTTGACGCTCACCGAGGTGGCGGCCGGATCGCGGTGGGCGCCGCCGAGCGGCTCCTCGAGCACCTCATCGACCAGCCCGAGCTTGGCCAGCCGGTCGGCGGTCATGTTCATCGCCTCGGCCGCGGCCTCCTTCTTTTCCTGACTCTTCCACAGGATCGACGCGCAGCCCTCGGGCGAGATGACGGAGTAGGTGCTGTACTGCAGCATGAGGAGGCGGTCGCAGACGCCGATGGCGAGCGCGCCGCCCGAGCCGCCCTCGCCCGTCACCAGGGTCACGATCGGCACGCTGAGCACCGACATCTCGAAGAGATTGCGGGCGATCGCCTCGCTCTGGCCGCGCTCCTCGGCGCCGACGCCGGGGTGGGCGCCGGGCGTGTCGATGAGCGTGATGAGCGGCAGCCCGAACCGCTCCGCGAGCCGCATCAGGCGCAGCGCCTTGCGATAGCCTTCCGGCTTCGGCATGCCGTAGTTGCGGCGCACCCGCTCCTTCGTGTCGCGGCCCTTCTGATGTCCGATCACCATGATGGCGCGGCCGTCGATGCGGGCGAGGCCGCCGAGGATCGCCTGGTCGTCGGCATACATGCGGTCGCCGTGCAGCTCGCTGAACTCCGAGCAGATGGAGGCGATGTAATCCAGCGTGTAGGGACGGCGCGGATGGCGGGCGAGCTGGGTGATCTGCCAGGGCGTGAGGCTCGCGAAAATGCTGGTCGTGAGCTGCCGGCTCTTCGCCTGCAGGCGCGAGATCTCCTCCTGGATGTTGACCTCGGACTCGGAAGTGGCGTGCCGCAGCTCCTCGATCTTCGCTTCGAGCTCGGCGATGGGTTGTTCGAAATCCAGGAAGGTAACGGCCATGCAGTCTTACCGCGACTTTCTCACGCTGCGCGCGAGGTTAAGGGCCCGCAGCCCCGGGCGCAAGCGCGACACCGGATCAGCGTCCGTCCGCGGAGAGCGGCGGATTGCCGGCCGCGGCGCCGAGCGCGGCGTACTTGACGTCCACGGAGCCGCGGCCGAGCAGGCCTTCGAGGCCCTCGCGCAGCTCGCTCGTGGCGCGCACCGCCCATTCCGGGCCGAGCTTCAGCGCGCCGCGCGCGCCGGAGCCCGAGTATTCGATCGTGACCGTGCAGGGGCCCGGCCGGTGGGCGGCGAGCAGCTCGGCGAGGCGCCCCTGCAGGGCCGCGCCATCGGGCCGATCCGCCGGCCACGTGAGCACGATGTTGCGCGCCTGTTGCTCGCTCATCCTGCCGAGATCGGTGATCGAGCGGCCCGTGACCCGCCAGCCATCGCTGAAGTCATCGAACCGCAGCAATCCCTCGACCACCACCAGGGCGTCCTTTACGGCGACGTCGCGATACTTCAGGAAGACGTCCTCGAACAGCTGCACCTCGAGGCGGCCGGTGGTGTCGTCCAACGTCAGGATCACGCGCGAGCCGCGCTTCTTGATCTCATCGACCAGCCCGCCGACGGTCACCGGCTTGCCGCCGCCGAAGCGCATCGGCTCGGCGCCCGGCGCCGGCCGCTCGCTCACCAGGTCGCCGATCCAGTGCGAGGCGACACGGGCGAGCAGCGGCGCGAACGGCTTGGCCGGGTGGCCCGTCAGATACAGCCCGAGCGTCTCGCGCTCGCCGGCTAGGCGCACCGCCTCGCTCCACTCCGGCAGCACGACTGCCGCGAGAGGCGCGGCGGCGGGGACGCGCGCCGCCGCCGAGGCCGGCGCCGGCCCGAGCCCGAACATGTCGTTCTGCCCCGCCTCGTGCGCCTTGGAGTTCTGATCGCCGAGCTGCATCGCCGCGGGCAGGCGCTGCATGAGCGTCGCGCGATTCGGTCCCAGCGCATCGAGGCTGCCGCAGCGCAGCAGCGCTTCCAGCACGCGCCGATTGATCTTCTGCAGGTCGATGCGCCGGCACAGATCCTCCAGGCTCGTGAACGGCCCGCGCGCCTCGCGCTCGGCGATGAGCGCCTCCACGGCCCCGCGCCCGACGCCGCGCACCGCTCCGAGCCCGTAGATTATGGCGCTGTCGCCCTCGATCGCGAACTCATGGAGCGAGGTGTTGAGGTCGGGCCGGCGCACCTTGAGCCTCATGGCCTCGCACTCGTGGATCAGCGTCACGACCTTGTCGGTGTGATCCATGTCGGCGGAGAGCATGGCCGCCATGAACGCCGCGGGAAAGTGCGCCTTGAGATAGGCGGTCTGATAGGAGAGGAGCGCATAGGCCGCGGCATGGCTCTTGTTGAAGCCGTAGCCGGCGAACTTCTCCATCTGGTCGAAGACCGCATTGGCGATCCGCGCCCCGATGCCGCGTGCCGCGGCGCCCGCGACGAACACCCCGCGCTGCTTCGCCATCTCCTCGGGCTTCTTCTTGCCCATGGCGCGGCGCAGCAGGTCGGCGCCGCCCAGCGTGTAGCCGGCGAGGCGCTGGGCGATCTGCATCACCTGCTCCTGGTAGACGAATACGCCGTGGGTCACGCCCAGCACCTGCTCCATGTCCGGGTGCAGATACTCGGGCTTCTTGCCGTGCTTGCAGGCGATGTATTCGGGGATCAGGTCCATGGGTCCCGGCCGGTAGAGCGCGCCGAGGGCGATGAGGTCATCGAAGCGGTCGGGCCTGGCGTCCTTCAGCATGCGCTGCATGCCGCCCGACTCGAACTGGAACACCGCGACCGTCTGCGCCTTCTTGAACACCCTGTCGTAGGTGCAGGCGTCATCGAGCGGGATGCGGGCGATGTCGAGCGCCGGCTCGCCCTTCTGCGCGCGCCGCGCGTTGATCGCCTTCACCGTCCAGTCGATGACGGTGAGGGTGCGCAGTCCGAGGAAGTCGAACTTGACGAGGCCCGCCGCCTCGACGTCGTCCTTGTCGAACTGGGTGACCAGGCTCCCGCCCGACTCGTCGCAATAAAGAGGCGCGAAGTCCGTCAACACCGAGGGCGCGATGACGACGCCGCCGGCGTGCATGCCGGCATTGCGCGTCAGTCCTTCGAGGGAGCGGGCGAGATCGATGAGGTTGTGGACGTCCTCCTCGCTGTCGTAGAGGCGCTTGAGCTCGGGCTCCTTCTGCAGAGCGTCATCGAGGGTGATGCCGAGCTCGAAGGGGATGAGCTTGGCGATCTTGTCGACGAAGCCGTAGGTCATGCCGAGCACGCGGCCGACGTCGCGGACCACGGCCTTGGCGGCCATGGTGCCGTACGTGATGATCTGCGAGACGCGCTCGCGCCCGTAATGGTTGGCGACGTAGTCGATCACGCGGTCCCGGCCTTCCATGCAGAAGTCGACGTCGAAGTCGGGCATGGAGACGCGCTCGGGATTGAGGAAGCGCTCGAAGAGAAGATCGTAGCGAAGCGGATCGAGATCGGTGATCGCCAGGCTGTAGGCCACCAGCGAGCCGGCGCCGGAGCCGCGGCCGGGCCCGACCGGAACGCCGTTCTCCCTGGCCCAGCGGATGAAGTCGGCGACGATCAGGAAGTAGCCGGCGAAGCCCATCTTGCAGATGACGTCGAGCTCGGCCTGCAGGCGCTTGTGATAGACGCCGGCGTCGATCGGGCCGCTCGCGGGGGGCGCCATCTCCCGCAGGCGCTTCGCGAGTCCGGACTCGGCCTCCTTGCGCAGGAAGTCCTCGGTGCTCATCTCGCCGGGCACGGGGTACTGGGGCAGGCGCGGCTGGCCGAGCTCGAGCGTCAGGCTGGCGCGGCGGGCGATCTCGACGGAGTTGGCGAGCGCCTCGGGGATGTCGGCGAAGAGGCGCGCCATCTCTTGCGGCGAGCGCAGGTATTGCTGGGCGGTGTAGCGGCGAACCCGGCTCGCATCGGCGAGGAGCGCGCCGTCGTGGATGCAGACGCGCGCCTCGTGGGACTCGAAGTCGGTCGGCTTCAGGAACCGTACGTCGTTGGTCGCGACCACCGGGATGCCGCGCCGGCCGGCCAGATTGACGGCGGCGGCGATGTAGCTTTCCTCGTCGGCCCGCCCCAGGCGCTGCAGCTCGATGTAATAGCGGCCCGGCAGGAGCGCGAGCCAGTCGTCCAGTGCGCGCGCGGCGTCCTGCTCGCGGCCATTGACGAGCGCGCGGCCGACATCGCCCTCGGTCGCGCAGGAGAGGGCGATCAGGCCTTCCAGCGTCTTCGCGGTGAGCCAGCCGCGCTCGATCTGCGGCGCGCCGCGCTGCTGGCCTTCCAGGTAGGCCCGGCTCACCAGGCGCGTGGCGTTGTGATAGCCGGCCTGGCTCTGACAGATGAGCGTGATGCGCGAGGGCTGTTGGCGCTCACCGGGCTCGCGGACCAGGAGGTCGACGCCGATGATGGGCTTGACGCCGCGCGCCAGCGCCTCCTTGTAGAACTTGACCATCGCAAAGAGATTGCTCTGATCGGTCGCGGCGACCGCGGGCATGCCGGCGGCGGCGACGGCCTCGATCAGCTCCGGCACGCGCACGACGCTGTCGATCAGCGAGTACTCGGTGTGCAGGCGCAGATGGACGAAACCGGCCGACACTTCAGGACTCCGTGTCGGTGCCGGTGAGGGACAGCCCGCCCTGAGGATCGGGCAAGGCGCCGAGCGCCACCCTCACCGGACTGAAGGAGCGGCGGTGCTGAGGCGAGGGCTCGCGCGTGCGCAGGGCCCTCAGGTGCGCCGGCGTCCCGTACCCCTTGTGCGCCGCGAGCGCGAAGCCCGGATAGCACGGGTCGAGGGCCTCCATCATGGCGTCACGGTGGGTCTTGGCGAGAATGGACGCGGCGCTGATCGCCCCGACGCGCGCATCGCCCTCGATGAGGGCCTCCGCCGTGCAGCCGAGCGTCAGATCGGCGAGGGGCGGCAGCTGGTTGCCATCGACCTGCACGTGCGTCGGACGGACGGGCAGCCGCAGCAGCGCGCGGCGCATCGCGAGGAACGTGGCGCCGAGGATGTTGAGCGCGTCGATCTCGTCGCGGTCGGCCCAGGCGACGGCCCACGCCAGGGCGCGCGCGCGGATGATCGGGGCGAGGCGCTCGCGCTCCGGCGCCGAGAGGGCCTTGGAGTCCGCGAGGCCCGCGATGCGGCGGCGGGGGTGCAGAATGACGGCCGCGGCGACCACCGGCCCGGCGAGCGGACCCCGGCCGGCCTCATCGACACCGGCGACCCGCCGGCGCGCTGGCGCGAACCCGAGGGAAAGGCTCATGCCGCACTCCCCTGCCCTGCGCGCCGGCTCCCGCGCTCGCGCAGCAGCGCCAGGATCGCCTCGGCCGCCCGTCCCGCGGCGCCGCCGCGCAGCGTCTCGTGCACCTTGCGGAACTCCGTATCGAGCACCCGCAGATACTCGCGATCCGCGAGGCGGCCGAGGAGCGCTTCGCCGAGCGCCGCGCCGCTCACCTGCTCCTGCAACAGCTCCGGCACGAGCGCCCGCCCGACTAGCAGATTCGGTTGCGAGAAGTACGGCACCTTCACCAGCCGGAGCCTCCGCAGCAGAAATGCGGTGAGCGCGCCGAACCGGTATGCCACGACCATCGGACGGCGCGAAAGCAACGTCTCGAGTGTAGCGGTTCCCGAGGCGACGATGGCCGCGTCGCAGGCGGCGAGCACCTGCTGGGCGCGCCCCTCGACGATCATAATCTCCGGTGATCCAGTGACTTGCACCCGTTTCTTCTCGAATGCCTCACGAGAGCGGGCGGTCGCCATCGGGGCGATGAATCGCAGCTCGGCCCGCTGCGCATGCAGCCACGCGGCGGCCTGCACGAAATCCGCTCCCAGCCGCTCGACCTCGCCCATCCGGCTGCCGGGCAGGAGCGCCACGACGGTGTCGGACGGTGACAGCCCGAGCGCCGCGCGCGCCCCTTCACGGTCGACCTCGAGAGGAATCTGATCGGCGAGCGGATGTCCGACGAAGGCCGCCGCCACACCGTGACTCGAGTAGAACGCGGTCTCGAAGGGCAGCAGACACAGCACCAGATCGCAGGCCCTGCCGATGGTGCGAGCTCGCCCCTGACGCCAGGCCCAGACCTGCGGGCTCACGTACTGCACGGTCGTCAGACCCTGCGCATGCAGGCGCCTGGCGAGGCGGAGATTGAATTCCGGCGCGTCGACGCCGACGAATACGTCCGGGCGCGCCTCGAGGAATCGGTCGGCCAGGGAAGCTTTCAGCCGCAGCAGCCTCGGCAGGTGGCGCACGACTTCCGTCAGCCCCATCACCGCGAGCTCCTCCGCGCCCGCCCAGGCCTCGCAGCCGGCGGCGGCCATCTTCGGACCGGCGACCCCGAAGCATTCGAGCTCGGGCACGCGCTCGCGCAGCGCCGCGATGAGCGCGGCGCCGAGCAGATCTCCGGATGATTCCCCCGCGACGATGCCGACGCGCAGCGGCGCCGCCCCCGTCATCTGACAATACTGCGGGTCGAGCTGCGGATGAAATCGACGAACAGGCGCAGCTCCGGCCGCTGCGCGGCCGCGGGCTCGAGCCGCTCGAGCGCCTCGCTCAGCCTCAGGTCGCAGCGATAGATCAGGCGGTAGGCCTCGCGAATCCCGCGGATCTGCTCCTCCGTGTACCCCCTGCGCTTCAATCCCTCGGAGTTGACCGCGTGCGGGACGGCGTGGTTGCCCGCCACCATGATATAGGGCGGCACGTCGCGGGTGACGATCGCTCCGCCTGCGAGGAAGGCGTGCGCGCCGATCCTGCAGTGCTGATGCACGGCCGAGAGGCCGCCGAGAATGACCCAGTCGCCGATCTCGACGTGGCCCGCCAGAGAGACGCAATTGGCGAAGACGGTGTTGCACCCCACCACGCAGTCGTGAGCGACGTGCGAGTAGGCCATGAAGAGGTTGTCGTCGCCGATGCGGGTGACGCCCCGGTCGTGGATCGTGCCGCGATTGACCGTGCAGCTCTCGCGAAAGACGTTGCGGTCGCCGATCTCGAGGCGGGTCGGCTCGCCGCCGTACTTCTTGTCCTGCGGCGCATCGCCGAGGGAGGCGAACTGGTGGATCCTGTTGCCGGCGCCGATCGTGGTCGGGCCGTTGATGACGACGTGGGGCCCCACGATGGTGCCCGGGCCGATGCGCACGTCCGGGCCGATCACGCTGAAGGGACCCACGGCGACGTCCGCCGCGAGCTGCGCCCGCGGCGAGACGATGGCATGGCTGTCGATCACTTAGGGGTCTCCGGCGCGACCATGATCTCCGCGTGGGCCACTTCGGTGTCGCCGATGAGCGCCACGGTCGAGAACCGCCAGATCCCTTTGAGGTATCGCTCCACCTGGGCGGTGAGCACCAGCTGGTCGCCGGGCTCGACCGGCTTCCTGAAACGGGCCTTGTCGATGCCGACGAAGTAGAAGCGGGTCTCCGCGTCCGGGATCACGTTGGCGCTCAGGAACGTGAGGATGCCCGCCGTCTGCGCCAGCGCCTCGATGATGATGACGCCGGGCATGACCGGCCGCCCCGGGAAGTGTCCGGGGAAGTACGGCTCGTTGTAGGTGACGTTCTTCAGCGCCCGGATGTTGCGGCCGTTGTGCCACTCGAGCACGCGGTCGACCAGCAGGAAGGGATAGCGGTGCGGCAGGTACCGCAGAATGCCTTGGATGTCGAGTGGGGTCGAGTCAGTCATCAGTCACTTCCTGATCGGAGCCGCCGGAGGCCGGGCGCTCCAGCGCTTTGAGCCGGGTGACGAGCGAGTCGAGGCGCTTGAAGCGCGCGACCAGCCGGCGCCAGACATGGGCCTCTTCGAGCGGAATGCCCCCGGAGTATACGCCGGGGCGGGGGATGGAATGGCTGACCATGGTGCAGCCGGTGATGATCACATCGTCGGCGATCGTCAGATGGCCGCCGATGCCCACCTGGCCGCCGATCATGCAGCGGCGGCCGATCGCGGTGCTGCCGGAGACGCCCACACAGGCCGCCAGGGCGCTGTGGGCGCCAACCCTGACGTTGTGGGCGATCATGATCAGATTGTCGAGCTTCACGCCCTCCTCGATCACGGTGTCCTCGATCGCGCCGCGGTCGATGGTCGTGTTGGCGCCGATCTCGACGTCGGGACCCACGCGGACGGTTCCCGTCTGCGGCACCTTGATCCAACGGCCGCCGTCCTGCGCGAAGCCGAAGCCGTCGCCGCCGATCACGGCCCCCGGCTGAACCGTGGTGCGCGCGCCGATCTCGACTCCGCGGCATACGGTCACTCGGGCGGTGAGGCGTACGTCCTCGGCAAGCGTCGCCCCCTCCTCCACCAGGCACTGCGGGCCGACGACCGCGCGTGGCCCGATGACGGCACCCTCCCCTACGACGCTGAGCGCGCCGACGTGCGCACTGGGGTCGATGCGTGCGCCCGCGGCGATGACCGCCGAAGGATGCACGCCAGGGGAAGCGGACGGGAGCGGATGCAGGACCTCGGCGATCCGCGCATAGGTCGCGTGCGGATTGCGGCAAACGAGGGCGGCGGTCGCGCACCCGGCGGCGCTCGCCGCATCGAGCACCACCGCGGCCGCCGCGGTCGCCGCGAGCTGCTGCCGGTAGCGGGGATTGGCGACGAACGCCAGCGACCGCGAGTCCGCGTGCGCCAGCGTCGCCACGTGATCCACCCGCACGTCAGGGTCGCCGCGCAGCTCACAGCCGAATCGGACTGCGAGCTCCCCGAGTGAGACGCCCATGGACGGAACGCGCCCCCAGCGCCCCGTTACTTGCGCAGCGGGGCGCGGTGAGCAGCCTGCGACTTCAGCGCGGACAGGATCGCCGGCGTGATGTCGAGCGTGGAGTCGGAGTAGATGACGCCGTCGGCGAGCACCAGGTCGTACTTGCGCGCCCGGGCATAGCTCTGCACGACCTGCATCAGCGTGTGCTGCAGCTGCGACATGAGCTGGTTGCGCCGCGTATTGACGTCGTCCTGGATCTCGCTTTGCTTGCGCGCGAGGTCCTGATAGCGCTCCCGCAGGTCGAGCTGCGCCTGATCGCGCTGGTCCTGCGTCATGGTGGCCTCGTTCTTCTTCAGGTTGTCCTCCCTGATCTTGAGCTCGTTCGCCTCCGCCTGCAGCGTGCGCTGCTTGGGGGCGAACTCGGCGCGCAGCGTCGCGACCGCGGCCTTGGCCTGGGGCGACTCCTGCAGCAGCTCCCCGTAATTCACGACCGCTATCCTCAGCCCGGCCGCCCGGGCCGGTGCGGCCGCGGCGAGCCCGCCGGCCAGCGCCACCGCCGCGAGGGCGAGGCCCCCCGGCATGGCCATCCTGCAAACCCAAGAGCTCAACCGGACTAAGCGCTTCACGAATCCCACCTCGAATAAAGTTAAGTATGGCCGGCCGCGACCCGCGGCCAAGCTGCCCATATTACCATCTGTTGACGCTCAGAACGCCTGGCCGACCGAGAACTGGAAGCCCGTGGTCTGATCCCCCCAGGTGGTGATCGTGCCACGCTGGGCGTTCAGCGGCACGCCGTAGCTGAACCGGAAGAGCCCGAGCGGCGCGAGCCATTCGACGGCGATGCCGACCGAGCGCTTGAGGTCGCTCCACCCGTTCAGGTGGTAGGTCACGGGCGTCACCCCGTCCGGCCCGTAGAACTTGATCCGGTTCCCGGTATAGAAGACGTTCCCGATGTCGAAGAAGAGGCTCACCCGGGCGTTCTGCCGCCACTTGGCCGGCATGGGCAGGAGCAGCTCGTTCTGGCTGGCGATGCTGAAGTTGCCGCCGTAGGGGTTGCCGTAGTTGTCGCGGGGCCCGAGCCAGTCCTCGCGGAACCCGCGCACCGTGTCCGGCCCGCCTCCGTAGAGCTGCTGGTAGGGCGGGATGGCGGTGGTCGTGCCGAGCGGCGCGCCGTAGATGACGTTGTCGAAGAACGACAGCGTGAGCAGGTGCCGCCAGATGGGCACGTACTGCTGGAAGGTGAAGTTGCCCATCCAGTAGTTCACCGTGCTTCCCGGGGAGGTGACGCGGAAGTTGATCGCGGTGCGGTTGCCGCGGTCGGCGAAGAGCGTGCGGTTGCGGTTGTCGTAGCCCCAGCCGGCGACGAACAGCACGTCGTTGAAAT
>DAHUXV010000128.1 GCA_027306985.1 Gammaproteobacteria bacterium
GTTCGCGCTCGGCCTGATCGAGGCCGGGCTCATCGCCTCGGTCGTGATCACCGCCAGCACCGCCTGGGCGATCGGGGAGGCTTTCGAGCTGCCGCGCTCGCTCAACGCCAGGCCGACGCAGGCCTGGCGCTTCTATGCGCCAGCCGTCATGGGCACGCTGTTGGCAGCCGGTGTGGTGCTGTTTCCCCACATGCCACTCGGCTTCCTCAATCTCAGCGTTCAGGTGATCGCCACGGTGTTCATGCCGGCAGCCATGTTGTTTCTGCTGATGCTGCTCAACGACCGCGAGCTCATGGGCGATTACGTCAATGGTCCGCTGCGCAACGCCGTGTCGATCGCCATCATGGTGGCGCTGATCCTCTGCAACGCGCTATACGGGCTGGTCACCGTCTTCCCACACCTGTTCGCAGGCTGAGCCATGAAAGATCTCGACCAGTACAGTGCGGATGAGCTCGAGGCGCTGCTCGCAGAGGAAGGCTGGGACACTCCGCTGCGGCCAGTACACCGCCACCAGCTCAAGAGTTGGCAGCAATGGGTGTTCTGGGGCTTGCGGATTTACGTCGTGGTCATGTGCGTGGTCGTACTGTGGGCGTTCACTTCGGGAATGCATGCCTGATGAGCAACGGACCTTTCCGCCGTCCGCCGGGCGTATACAAGGCTGCCAAACCGCAACCCTCTGCACGCCCGATAAAGCGTCCCGCGCCCCACGCTGAGCAGCATTGGGGGGGCGCTCTCGCGGCCTATGTGCATTGCGCCACGCGGCCGGCTCGACCCGATGCGCGGGACTACCTGCGCCTCATGCCACCCGCAGGCCAGTGCGCCATCGCCGCAGGCCGCTTGGATGCTGCCGCTCGGCGCGCACGATTCGAGGCGTTGCCGTAAGAGCAGCGAGAATGGCGCGCCCGGAGGGATTCGAACCCCCGACCACCTGGTTCGAAGCCAGGTACTCTATCCAACTGAGCTACGGGCGCGCGGCCTTGTCCATGATCCTATCGCATCCGGTGCGCCGGAGGGATTGCTCGGCCCATCCTGGGCCTCGGCCCTGCGGGCCCGGCGCTTCGCGCCGTCCAAAATCGCTCCTGGCGATTTTGTCGAACCCCCGACCACCCGGGTCGCAAGCACATCGTCCTGGCAAAGTCCCCACCCCGCTCGCGCGTCAGACAGCGCGCCTAGAGGTTCGAAGCCAGGTACTCTCTCCAACTGAGCTACGGGCGCGGCACGGTCATCTTATCAGGCCGCCCGTGCCGGCTCAGGCTTTGCGCCGTAGTAGTAGCCGGCCGCCAGCAGCCCGAACCACAGCGGCGCCACGTAGAGCGCCACCCGGGTATCCGGCCGCAGCCAGAGCATGGCGGTGACGAAGACGAGGAAAGCGATCACCAGCCAGTTCACGACCGGCGCCCCCGGCATGCGGAAGCTCGCGGCCGCAACGCGGCCCTCCCGCACCGCGCGCCGGTACCCCAGATGCGCCGCCATGATGATGCCCCAGGTCCACAGCGTCCCCACCAGCGATACGCTGGTCACCCAGATGAAGACGTGCTTCGGCACCATGTAATTGAGGAAGACTCCGATCAGCATCACCGTCGCCGAGACGTGAATGCCCGCTGCCGGCACTTTCCGCGGGCTCAGGGACGCGAAGACGCGCGGCGCCTGGCCGCGGCACGCCAGTGAGTAAAGCATGCGGCCGGTGCTGAAAAGCCCGCTGTTGCAGGAAGAAGTCGCCGCGGTGATGACGACGATGTTGATGATGCTCGCCGCGGCCGGAATGCCGAGCTTCTCGAACACGAAAACGAACGGGCTCGTATCCGGGCTCAGCTGATTCCAGGGGACCAGCGCCATGATGACCACGAGCGCGCCGACGTAGAATATGAGGATGCGGAAGATGATCCCGTTGGTCGCCTTCGGCAGCACCACGGCCGGATTCTCCGCTTCGCCGGCCGTGACGCCGATCAGCTCCACGCCCGAGTAGGCGAACATGACCATCTGCAGCGTCAGCAGCACGCCCAGCATGCCGAACGGCAGAAAGCCGCCGTGCGACCAGAGGTTGGCGAAGCTCGCGTGCGCGCCGAAATCGCCGAAGTGGAACAGGATGACGGCCAGCCCGACCGCGATGAGCGCGACGATGGTCACGACCTTGATCAGGGCGAACCAGAACTCGAGCTCGCCGAACACCCGCACGGCAAAGAGGTTCGCGCCATACAGCACGACGAGGGCGGCGAGCGGCGGCACCCACTGCGGCATCCAGGGCAGCCAGAAGCGCACGTAGATCCCGATCGCGGTGATTTCCGCCATCACGGTCGCGATCCACATGAACCAGTAGGACCAGCCCGTGACGAACCCGGCGAACGGGCCGCAGAATTCGTCGGCGTAGGTCGCGAAGGAGCCGGCGACGGGGCGGTACGTCAGGAGCTCCCCCAACGCTCGCATGATGAAAAAAATCGCGACGCCGCCGACGGCGTAGGTGAGCAGAAGCCCCGGCCCGGCATTGTGGATGGCCTGCGCCGAGCCGAGGAAGAGGCCCACCCCGATCGTGCCCCCGAGGGCGATCAGCTGGATGTGACGATTGCGCAGGTTGCGCGACAGATGCCCTTCGGATTGCGACATTCAGACCCCCACTATCGGCGCGCGCGCTCGCGCGTGCCGGTATCGGCGATCTTACCCTGGAGATCACGATCACGCCGCCATGCCGGGGCACGGACAGCGCTCGCGCGGGCCGATGCACGCGCCGTCGCCTGCGGTTCGGCACCGGCCGGCGCCTGATGTCATCCCCATGCTACTCTGCCGCTCAGTCTCGATCGGTTGCGTCGTTCAGCGAGAGATCCGTGGCTTCCAAGCGTGCCGTCGGCCCCAATCTGCCCACAGAGAAAGTCCGCTGCGGCTGGGTTCCGGCGGGCGATGAGGAATACGCCCGCTATCACGACGAGGAGTGGGGACGGCCGCTGCGCGACGACCGCCGGCTCTTCGAGATGCTGACGCTCGAGGGCGCGCAGGCGGGCTTGTCGTGGTCCACCATTCTGCGCAAGCGCGCCGCCTATCGGAAGGCCTTCGCCGGCTTCGACCCCGCCAAGGTCGCTCGCTTCGATGCGCGCCGCCGCGCCGCGCTGCTGCAGGACGCCGGCATCGTCCGCAACCGGCTCAAGGTCGACTCCACGGTCACCAATGCGCGGGCCTTTCTCGCGCTGCAGCGGGAATTCGGCTCCTTCAACCGCTATCTCTGGGACTGGGTCGGCGGCAGCCCCGTCCTCAATGCCTGGCGGACCCGCAGCCAGGTGCCCGCCCAGAGCGTGCTCAGCGACCGGATCTCCCGGGACCTCAAGAAGCGGGGTTTCCGCTTCGTGGGCTCGACGATCGTTTACGCCTATCTGCAAGCCGTGGGCGTCGTCAACGATCATACTGCGGGGTGCTACCTTTATCTGGCCGGGCCCACGGCCCCGCGGGTGGCCCTCGAGGCATCCCGCTCTTAAGATAGTCCGTCGATCAACCAGGGGAACCCTTCATGAAATCGCTCCTCGCGGTGGCCATCGCCGCAGCCGCCCTCGCACCCGCCGCGTATGCCGATTGCACCTATCCTCCGGCCCCGAGCCAGATTCCGGACGGGAGCACGGCCACGCTCAAGCAAATGATCGCCGGGATGAAAACGGTGGGCCACTACAACCACCAGATGGAAGGGTATCTCTCCTGCATCAAGCTCGAGCGGGACAGCGCGATCGGCAAGCCCGGCGCCAAGCTGACCAAGCAGCAGACGCAGGAGCTCGAGGCCATCGAGATCCAGAAGCACAATGCCGCGGTCGACCAGCTCCACGCCGTGGCGAACCGGTTCAACGCGCAGGTCAAGATCTTCAAGGCCCGGGGCAAGAAATCCGGCTGACCGTGATCGCTCCCTCCCAGGCGGATGAGCTCATCGCGCAGCACCTGACGTGTCTGCCGATCGAGTCCCTGCCTCTTGCGCAGTGCGCGGGGGCGGTGCTCAGGGAGAACATCTACGCCGAGCGGGACCAGCCGCCCTTCGACCGCGTGACCATGGACGGGATCGCGCTGGACAGCCGGGCCGTACGCGATGGCGCGCGCCGCCTGCGCATCCAGGCGATGCAGGCCGCCGGGGACCCGCCGCTGACGCTGGCGGGAGGCGAGCACTGCATCGAGGTCATGACCGGCACTTCGCTGCCTTCGGGATGCGATACGGTCGTCCCGGTGGAGCGGATCACCGTCCGGGACGGAGCGGCGGAGCTGGCGCCGGACCTGTCGGTGGCTCCGGATCAGAACATCCACCATCGCGGTACCGATACGCGGCAGGGCAACCTGCTGCTCGCCGCCGGCACGCGGCTCGGGCCGCCGGAGATCGCCATTGCCGCCGGAGCCGGGATGGCGAGGGTGCGGGTGAGCAGCCAGCCGATGCTGGCGGTCATCTCCACCGGCAATGAGCTGGTCGAGCCCGGCGAGCCGGTCCTGCCGCACCAGGTGCGACGCTCGAATGCCTATGCCATTGCGGCGGCCCTGAGGCTGCACGGCTTCCAGCGAGTGGCGGACGATCACATCGCGGATGACCTCTGCGAGCTCAGGCACCGGCTCAAATTCCATCTGGAGACGCACGATGTACTGGTGCTGAGCGGCGGCGTCTCGATGGGCAAGCTCGACCTCGTGCCGCGGGTTCTGGAGGAGCTCGGCGTGCATTGCGTCTTCCACAAGGTGGCTCAGCGTCCCGGCAAGCCCCTCTGGTTCGGCACCGCGAGCTCGGGCGCGGCGGTACTCGGGTTGCCGGGGAATCCGGTGTCGACCGCCGTCTGCGTGTCCCGCTACGTATTGCCCGCGCTGGCGGCCAGCCAGGGCCAGACGCCCTCCCGGCCGGAGCGGATGGCCCTGGCGGCGCCAGTCACCGTCGGTCCGCCGCTCACCCTCTTCCTGCCGATCCGGATCGAGATCGACGACTGGGGCCGCAGCTGGGCAATGCCGGCGCCCACTCACGGCTCGGGCGATTTCACCGCGCTCGCCGGCACGGACGGGTTCGTGGAGCTGCCGCCCGGCCCCAATACCTACCCCAAGGGGTTCGTGACTCGCATGCACCGATGGTAGGCTGGCGCAGATGGCCCCCCCTGATGTGATCGTCCCCCTCCCCGGGTCCCAGGGACCGCGCGACCGGCGCGGGCGCCCGCTGCGTGACCTCAGGATCTCGGTCATGGACCGCTGCAATTTCCGCTGCCCGTACTGCATGCCGCGGGAGACCTTCCATGACCGCTACCGCTTCCTCGGCTCGCACGAGCGGCTGTCCTTCGACGAGATCGTGCGGCTGGCGCGGCTCTTCGTGCGCCTGGGAGTGCGCAAGCTGCGCCTCACCGGCGGTGAGCCGCTGCTGCGGCCGAACCTGACCGATCTCATCGGCGATCTGACGGCGATCGAGGGCGTCGAGGACATCGCCCTGACCACGAACGGCGTCCTGCTCGCCAAGTACGCCTTCGAGCTGCGCGCGGCGGGACTGCGGCGCATCACCGTCAGCCTCGACAGCACCGATCCGGAAACCTTCCGCCGCATGAGCGGCGGCTTCGGCGGACTGGAGGACGTGCTGTCCGGGATCGAGCACGCGCGGCACGCGGGGCTCGAGCCCATCAAGATCAACACCGTCGTGCAGCGCGGAGTGAACGACCACAGGGTGCTCGACCTGCTCGAGCGCTTCCGCGGCTCGGGCGTGATCGTGCGGTTCATCGAGTACATGGACGTCGGCAACCGCAACGACTGGCGCCCGCAGCTCGTGGTGCCTTCCGCCGAGCTGTTGGCGCGCATCGGCGAGCGCTGGCCGCTGGAGCCCCTCGGCCGCGACTATCGCGGCGAAGTGGCGGAGCGCTACGCCTTCGCCGACGGCGGCGGGGAAGTGGGCTTCATCTCCTCCGTCACTCAGCCATTCTGTGGCGACTGCTCGCGCGCGCGCCTGTCCTCCGACGGCGTGCTCTACACCTGTCTCTTCGCCACGCGGGGAACCAGCCTGCGCGATGCGCTGCGCAGCGGCGCGAGCGACGACCAGCTGCTGGAGGTGCTGCACCGCGTCTGGGTGGACCGCGCCGACAACTACAGCGAGCAGCGGCGGGAGCCGCGGGAATCGGCCGCCGGCGCGCGCAAGGTCGAGATGTTCTACATCGGTGGCTGATGGGACGCTCCGCACTCTCACACCTCGACAGCCGCAATCGCCCGACGATGGTGGATGTCGGCAGCAAGGAGGTCACCCACCGGGAAGCGATCGCGGAGGCGAGAGTCCGCCTGCCGCGCAACGTCGCCGCTGCCCTGCGCGCGAGCGGCCATCGCACCAGGAAGGGACCGGTCTTCGACACGGCCATCATCGCCGGCGTCATGGCCGCGAAGCGCACGCACGAGCTCATCCCGTTCTGCCATCCGCTCGGCCTCGAGCACTGCTCCGTGGAGATCGAGGACCGCCGCGGCGGCGAGGTCGTGGTCCGGTGCCGGGTCGCCGTACATCACCGCACCGGCGTGGAGATGGAGGCGCTGACCGGCGCCACGGTCGCGGCGCTCACCATCTACGACATGTGCAAGGCGCTGTCCCACGACATCGAGATCACGGGCGTGCGCCTGCTCGAGAAGACGGGCGGCAAGCGCGCTTACAAGCGCGCCACGGTAAAATGACCCCATGGACGAGCCGATCACCGCCGCCCCGTCAGAGCGCGCCGCCACCGGCGCTGCGCCGCTCTACGGGCTCGTGCTCGCCGGCGGCCGCAGCACCCGCATGCAGCGGGACAAGGCGGCGCTCGAGTACGCGGGACGGACGCAGCTCGAGCGCGCCGTCGAGCTGCTGACTCCGCTGGTCGGGCGCGTCTTCGTATCCGTCCGGCCCGACCAGACCGCCGATCCGCTGCGGGCGCGCTTCCGGCAGATCGTCGATTCCGGCGAGGCCGAAGGGCCCATCGCCGGGATCATCGCCGCGCAATCGCGTCATCCGGATGCGGCCTGGCTCGTGCTCGCCTGCGATCTGCCGCTGCTCGATCGCGAGACGCTCGCGCATCTGCTGCGCTCGCGGCGCCCGGAGCGGCAGGCGACCGCCTACCGATCGAGCCACGACGGCCTGCCGGAGCCGCTGTGCGCCATTTACGAGCCCTCGAGCCGCGAGGGGATCCGCGCTCATGTCGCGAGCGGACGCGACTGCCCGCGGAAGTTCCTGATCAACGCGGATACGGCGCTCCTCGGCCAGCCCGAGCCCGGTGCGCTCGACAACGTCAACACACCGAGCGAATACGGCTCGGTGCTGGACAGGGTACGGCTCCCGGCCACGTCAGCCGTTGCGCGCCGCATCGACGTCCAGTACTACGCGCTGCTGCGCGAGCAGGCCGGGCGCAGCGCCGAGTCGCTGGTCACCGCGGCGGCGACGCCGCGCGATCTGTATCTCGAGCTCAAGTCCCGCTACCCCTTCTCGCTCGCACCGGAGATGCTGCGCGTCGCAGTCAACTCCGAGTTCGGCGACTGGGGGCAACCGCTCGATGACGGCGACTCGGTGGTGTTCATACCGCCGGTGGCGGGCGGGTGAGCGCGCTGCCTTCATCGAGGACACTCAATGTGTCCTCGATCCGCGCGAACGCCCGGCCCCGGATGGGCCGGGCCGGGGGCCCTGCCACCACGGACGGTCAGTGGTACGCTCCAGACAAATGACCTTCCGCTTCTCTTCCTCTCCCCTCGACGAATCCTCCCTTCGCGCCGGACTCGACGATCCGGCCTGCGGCGGCTATGCCGCCTTCGAGGGCTGGGTGCGCGATCACAACGAGGGCCGGCGCGTCCGCCGACTGGAGTACGAGGCTTTCGAGCCCCTCGCGCTCAAGGAGGGGGAGCGGATCATCGCCGAGGCGATCGCCCGCTTCGGGGTCGAGCGCGCCGCTTGCGTGCACCGGATCGGGGCGCTCGAGATCGGCGAGAAAGCGGTATGGGTGGGCGTCGCCGCGCGCCACCGTGACGAGGCGTTCCGCGCCTGCCGCTACATCATCGATGAGGTGAAGCATCGGGTGCCCATCTGGAAGAAGGAGCACTACGAGAGCGGCGATTCCGGCTGGGTGAACTGCGAGCGCTGCGCGGAGCACGGCGCGCATGCGCACGCGGGTCAATCGCACCGCGCGGCCCCCGCCGCCGATTATTCGCGACAGATGGCGCTCAAGGAAGTCGGTGCCGCGGGTCAGGAGAAGCTGCGCCGCGCCTCGGTGCTGGTGGTGGGCTGCGGCGGTCTCGGCGTGCCGGCCATGACCTATCTCGCCGCCGCCGGAATCGGCCGCATCGGGCTGGTCGACGGGGATCGGCTGGAGGCCTCCAACCTGCACCGGCAGACGCTCTACTGCCTGGCCGACGTCGGCAAGCCGAAAGTCGAGCTCGCGGCCGCGCGCCTGCGCGCCCTGAACCCCGAGGTCGAGGTGGTCACGCACGCGGTGCGGCTCGAGGCGGCCGCGGCGCCGCAGATCATCGGGGCCTATGCGCTCGTCATCGACTGCACGGACAATTTCTCGACGAAATTCATGTTGAATGACACGTGCGTGCGCCTTCGCAAGCCGGTCATCTTCTCGAGCGTGTACCAGTACGAGGGGCAGCTGCAGGTGGTGCGCCCGGAGCGCGGCGGCGCCTGCCTGCGGTGCGTCTGGCCGCAGGCCACTCGTGACGGCCTCGTCGGCAACTGCGCCGAGGCGGGAGTCCTGGGGCCGGTGCCCGGCACCTTCGGCACGCTGCAGGCGCTCGAGGCGCTGAAGCTGCTGTTGGATCTGCCCGGACAGCTCGCGGAGGAGCTCCTGGTTCTGGATCTGCTGACGCTCGCCGTCACGCGCGTGCGCACGCGGCGTACCGCTGATTGCCCCGGACATGCGCATGCGCGGCTCGATGCGAAGAGCGCGGCGCCGCAGACCGCGATCGAGCTGAGCTTCGGCTCCCTGGAGGAAGCGCGGGCGGACGGGTTCGAGGTGATCGACATCCGTGAGCCGCACGAGCTCGCCCGGCTGCCGACGCCCTGCGCCGGCGCCCGGCACCTGCCGACTGCGCGGCTCCTGCACGGCGAGCCGGCCCTGTCTGCCGCCAACCGGTATCTCCTCGTCTGCGCGAGCGGCAAGCGCAGTCTCGCGGCGGCCGAGGAGCTGCGCTCACGCGGCTTCGGCGAGATCTTCTCGCTGCGCGGTGGCATCGCCGAGCTCTGCCGGGACGGCGCCGCCTCTACGGCCTGATCTGGCCGGAGCCGCGCACCACGTACTTGTAGCTCGTCAGCTGCTCCACGCCAACCGGGCCACGGGCGTGGAAGCGGTCGGTGGAGATGCCGATCTCCGCCCCCATGCCGAATTCTCCCCCATCCGCGAACTGCGTCGAGGCGTTATGGAGAACGATGGCGCTGTCGACCCGCTGCAGAAAGCGCTCCGCCGTCGCGGAACTCTCGGTGACGATGGACTCGGTGTGGGCGGAGCCGTACCGCGCAATGTGCGCGATCGCCCCATCCACCCCGTCCACCACGCGCGCGGCGATGACCGCATCGAGATACTCCGTATACCAGTCCTCCTCCGATGCCGCACGAACGCGCGCGTCGGCCTGTTGCACGGTCGCATCGCCGCGCACTTCGCAGCCCGCATCCAACAGAGTGCGCACCACCGGCACGAGGTGCGTATCCACGCAGGCGCGGTCGATGAGGAGCGTCTCGGCCGCCCCGCATATGCCGGTGCGGCGCATCTTCGCGTTGAGAGCGATGCTCTGCGCCATGCGCACGTCCGCGTCGCGGTCGACATAGACGTGACAGTTGCCCTCCAGGTGGCCGATGACGGGCACCCGCGCCTCCTGCTGGACCCGGGCCACCAGGCTCTTGCCGCCCCGGGGCACGATGACATCGAGGTAATCCGCCATTCCCGCCAGCATGTAGCCGACCGCGGCCCGGTCGGTCGTGGGGACGAGTTGGATACAGTCCGCGGGAAGCTCCGCCGCCCGCAGTCCCTCGAGGAGGCAGGCGTGTATCGCCGCGTTGGAATGACGGCTTTCCGACCCGCCGCGCAGAATGACGGCGTTGCCGGACTTCAGGCAGAGCGCGCCGGCATCGGCGGTCACGTTCGGGCGGCTCTCGTAGATGATCCCGATCACCCCGAGCGGCACCCGCACCCGCTGGATCCTGAGGCCGTTCGGCCGCCGCCATTCGGCGGCGACGGTGCCGATCGGATCCGGCAGCGCCAGCACGTCCTCGATGCCGCGGGCCATCGATTCGATCCGCTGCGCATCGAGCGCCAGCCGGTCGAGCATGGCCCCCGATACGTTCGCGGCACGGGCGGCCGACATGTCCCGGGCATTGGCCTCGAGGAGCCCGGCGGCACCGGCGCGGATCGCGGCGGCGGCGGCCGACAGCGCGGCATTCTTGGCGGCCGTTGCGGCCAGAGCCAGGACGGAAGCGGCGGCGACCGCATTGCGGCCGAGCCGCTCCATCAGCCCGCCGAGATCCATGCTTGCCGATTCGAGACTCATCGGTCAGCTCCCGACGCTTTCCCTTACCGCGCGCTCCGGGTTGAGGAGCACGAGGTCGTCGCGATGGATCATCTCATCGCGCGCACGGAAGCCGAGGATGCCTTCGATATCCGACGACTTGCGGCCCATGATCTTTGCCGCGTCGACATCCGAATAGGCGACGATGCCGCGTGCGACTTCGGCTCCGTCCAGGGACAGGACGCTGACGGTGTCGCCGCGCTCGAATCGGCCGCGGGAGCTGACCACGCCCGCCGGCAGCAGGCTTCTGCCTTCGAGCAGTGCCCGCAGCGCGCCCGGGTCGATCGTCACGGCGCCCGCCGGCCGCAGCGTCCCGGCGATCCACTGCTTGCGGGCGGCTATGGGCGTTGCGCTCGGTACGAACCAGGTGCATCGGGCGCCCTCCTCGACCCGCCTCACCGGATGGCGATGGCGCCCCGCGGCGATGCACATGTGACAGCCCGCGGCGACGGCGATCCGCGCGGCGAGGATCTTGGTCGCCATGCCGCCCGAGCCGACATCGGAGGCCGAGCGCCCGGCCATGGCCTCGATCTGCGGCGTGATCTTGAGCACCTGGTCGACGAAGTCCGCCGCGGGGTCCCTGTTCGGATCCGCAGTGTAAAGGCCGTCGACGTCCGACAGCAGCACCAGGCAGTCGGCGGCGGCCATCTGCGCCACCCGCGCCGCCAGGCGGTCGTTGTCGCCGTATCGGATCTCGGTGGTTGCTACGGTGTCGTTCTCGTTGATGACCGGCAGCGCGCCCAGGGAAAGCAGGGTCTCCAGGGTCGCCCGGGCATTCAGGTAGCGCTTTCGCCGCTCACTGTCCTCCAGGGTGAGCAGTACCTGGGCGACGGTGACGTCACGGCTCTCCAGCAGCTCCTTGTACGCGTGGGCGAGACGGATCTGCCCGACCGCCGCGGCCGCCTGACTCTCCTCCAGCCGCAACGGACCCTTTGGCAGACCGAGCTGGCGCCGGCCGAGCGCGATCGCTCCCGAGGAAACCAGGATGACCTGCTGTCCCCGCTTCCTCAGCCGCAGAAGGTCCTCGATCAGGGTCTCGAGCCAGGCCCGGTTGATGCGTCCGGTTTCCGGGTCCGTCAGGAGCGCGGAGCCGACCTTCACCACGACGCGCCGCGCCCCGGACAGAGGCGAGGATGATGGCGTGCGGGGGATGGTCATGGGAAAACTATACGCTAAACTTGGCTTCGCCAACCTGAGGAAGCAAAGCGGTGAGCAGAGATTACGAGCCGGTTCCCGGACAGTGGTACGAGAACCTGGAAGACGAGGAATCGTTCCGTGTCCTCACGGTGGACGAGGACTCGGAGCTGGTCGAGATCGAGTATCTCGACGGTGAGATCGAGGAGATCGACCTCGAGACCTGGCATGAGATGGACCTCGAGCGGATCGACGAGCCGGAAGGCTGGGCCGAGTCCGAGGAAGACGAGGATGAGGACGAGGACGAGGACGAAGAAGAAGAAGAAGAGGACGATGAGGACGACGACGATTGGGACGAGGATGAGGACGACGAGGACGACGACTGGGACGAAGACGAGGAAGGCAAGCGCGACGAGTACTAACGTCGCGCTGACCGCTTGAGCCGTCCGAGAACAAGTGATGTAGCGGGCACAGGCCGTTGCGTTGCCCGGCCCGTCCCGGGCCTCGCCCCCTCGGGGCCGGCGCTTCGCGCCGTTCAAAATCGCTCCGGGCGCTTTTGTGCCCGCGGGCGCGAAAGAGCTCGAGGACTGGCCGCCAAAACGGCCGCGGGCCTCTTCTGGCCGAATCGATGACAGTAGACAGTTGGTATCACGAGAAGGAGTCCGCGTGGCTGTACCGCCAGGTCGCCGCCGCGGAGCCGGACCCGCATAAGCAGCGGCTGTTCACCCAGCTCGCCGCCGCCGCCGAGGAGCAGGCGGCCAAATGGGAAGCCTCATCGCGACAGCCGCAGAGCGCGACCGGCGCCGCGGGCCGCGTGTTCGCGCCCTCTTTGCGGGCGCGCATCGTCGCGATGCTGCTTCGCCTTCTCGGACCGCGGGCCGTACGCTCGGTCCTCACGGCGATGAAGCTGCGCGGCCTGTCGGTCTATTCCGCCCCGACCGCCGGCGGCCACGCGATGCCCACTACATTGTCCGACGTCGGTGTCCGCCATCGCGGCGGTCTGGGCGGCAATCTCAGAGCCGTCGTGTTCGGTGTGAACGACGGGCTGATTTCCAACGCCAGCCTGGTGCTGGGAGTCGCCGGGGCCTCCGCTCCGGGCGCTTACGTGCTGGTGAGCGGCGTGGCCGGTCTGTTGGCCGGCGCCTTGTCGATGGCGGCCGGTGAGTACGTCTCGGTGCGCTCGCAGCGTGAGATGTACGAGTACCAGATCGCCCTCGAGCGGGAGGAGATCGCCGAGTATCCCGAGGAGGAGGCCGAGGAGCTGGCGCTCATCTACGAGGCGCGCGGTGTAGCCCTGGCACAGGCCCGGGAGGTCAGTCAGGCCCTTCTCGCCCGGCCGGAGCAGGCCCTCGACGTCCTCGCCCGGGACGAGCTCGGCTTGAACCCGGAGGATCTCGGCTCGCCGCTGGGAGCCGCCACGGCCTCGTTCCTGTCGTTCGCGATCGGGGCCGCCCTGCCCCTGGCACCGTTCCTGACCGCGATGAGCGGACCCCGTGCGGTCACCGCCAGCGCGGCACTGACCGGCGTCGCCCTGTTCGCGGTGGGCCTCGCCATCAGCCTGTTCACCGGCCGGCAAGCGCTGCGCGGGGCGCTGCGCATGGTGCTGATCGGCGGCGGTGCCGGGGCCGTGGCCTTCTGGGTCGGCCGGGCGCTCGGCGGCCTGATCCATTAGGACCCCGAAGGGCCGCCCCGGCAGGCGGCGGTGTCACGAGCAACGGATTGAAAACCCGGTCCGCCGACCCCAAGCACACCCGCCATGAAGCGCATTTTCCTGCTCCTCGCGACCAACCTGGCGGTGCTCGCCGTACTGACGATCGTGGCCCACCTGACCGGGCTCGATCGCTGGCTCGCGGTGCGCGGCAGCGGCCTCGGCGCCCTGCTCGCGTTCGCGGCCGTGTTCGGCTTCGGCGGGGCATTCATATCGCTCCTCATGTCGAAGTGGATGGCCCGCAGGGCCATGGGCGTGAGGATCATCAGTCAGCCGGCCACGCCCGCCGAGCAGCGGCTGCTCGCGCTGGTCGCACGGCTTGCCCGGGACGCCGGCGTCGGCATGCCGGAAGTCGGAGTGTTCGACTCGCCGGAGCCCAACGCCTTCGCCACGGGATACAGCCGCGACGCCGCGCTGGTCGCCGTCAGCACCGGCCTGTTCGCCACCATGAACGAGCAGCAGATCGAGGCGGTGTTGGGGCACGAGCTGACGCACGTCGCCAACGGCGACATGGTCACGCTCACGCTCATTCAGGGAGTGGTCAACACGTTCGTGATCTTCCTGTCGCGCATCGTCGGCAACCTGGTCGATCGCACGCTCTTCCGCTCGGAGGACGGGCGCGGGCCGGCGTACTTCCTCTCGGTGATCGCCGCGCAGATCGTTCTCGGCATCCTCGCCAACATGATCGTCATGGCCTTCTCCCGCTGGCGCGAGTTCCGCGCCGACCGGGGCGGCGCGCACCTTGCGGGAGTGCCCAACATGATCGCGGCCCTCGAGGCGCTGAAGCGCGTGCACGAGCCGCTGCCGTCGCAGCAGTTCGCCGCCTTCGGCATCGCCTCCGCGCCGGTGACGCGCGGCCTGCGGCGCCTCTTCATGAGCCATCCGCCGCTCGATGAGCGGATCGCCGCCCTGCGCGGCCTGACGGCGGCCTGAAAGACCCGGCTCCGTGCCACCCCTGACGCCCGCGCAAGCCTTGAGCGGCCTCGAGCGGATCCTCGGGGCGCAGGGCATGCTGACCGGCGGGGCGCCGGGCTCGGCGGCCGACATCGAGCCGTACCTGCGCGACCAGCGCCGGCTCTACCACGGCCGCGCGCTCGCCATCGCGCTGCCGCGGACGGCGGCGCAAGTCAGCGAGCTTCTCGCCTTCTGCAACAGCCATCGCATCGGCGTCGTTCCGCAGGGGGGCAATACCGGCTACTGCGGCGGCGCGACGCCCGACGAGTCCGGCCGGCAGATCGTCGTGTCGCTGGCGCGCCTCAACCGCATCCGCCGCCTCGACCCGCTCGATTATTCGATCGTGGCCGAGGCCGGTTGCGTGCTGGCGCGGATCCAGCGCGCCGCGGACGAGGCGCAACGCTTCTTTCCCCTCAGCCTGGGCTCGGAGGGAACCTGTCAGCTCGGCGGCAATCTCTCCACCAACGCCGGCGGCGTCCACGTGCTGCGCTACGGGATGATGCGCGACCTCGTGTTGGGGCTCGAGGTGGCGCTCGCCGACGGGCGTGTCCTTTCGTCGCTGGGGACGCTGCGCAAGGACAACACCGGTTACGACGTCAAGTCGCTCTTCCTGGGCGCCGAAGGCACTCTCGGCATCGTCACGGCGGCCAGCCTGAAGCTCTTCCCGAAGCTGCAGGCTTTCGCGGCGGCGTTCGCCGCCGTTCCCGATCCGCGCGCCGCCGTGGCGCTGCTCGCCGGCCTGCGCGAGACGAGCGGCGACAGCGTGAGCTCCTTCGAGCTCATCCCGCGGATCGCCGTCGACCTCGCCACCCGGCACATCCCGGGGGTCCGCGACCCGCTCGATGCCCCTCATCCCTGGTACGTGCTCTGTGAGCTCACCTCCCCCCGGGCCGCCGATCCGCTCGAGGAGCTGCTCGAGCACAGCCTGGCCGCCGCCCTGCAGGAGAAGCTGGTGCTGGATGCGGCGGTGGCGCGCGACGAGCGCGATCGGGCGGCCTTCTGGAAGCTGCGCGAAACCATTCCGGAAGCCCAGCGCCGCGACGGCGGCAGCCTCAAGCACGACATCTCGGTCCCTGTCGCCGCGATCCCCGAGTTCATCGAGCGCGGCTCGCGATGGATCGCCGACAACGTGCCCGACGGCCGGCTGGTCGCCTATGGGCACGTCGGCGACGGCAACCTGCATTTCAACCTCAACCAGGCGCCGGGCGCCGATCGCGCCGCGTTCCTCGCCCGTGAAGAGCCGGTGAAGCGCGCCATTCACGACCTGGTGCGCGATTTCGGCGGCAGCTTCAGCGCCGAGCACGGCATCGGGCGCCTCAAGGTGGGCGAGCTCGAGCGCTACGCCTCGCCCGTCGAGCTGGATCTGATGCGCACCATCAAGCACGCGCTCGATCCCAACGGCATTCTCAACCCGGGGAAGGTGATAGCCTGAAGCGCCGCGCCGGGCGCATGCCCGCGCCTAGGTTGGCTTTTCCCGGCGCAATCTCACCAGGCCTTCCTGCGCGGTGCTCGCGACCAGCCTGCCGTCACGCGCGTAGACGCCCGCACGCGCAAAGCCCCTCGCCCCCGAGGCGCTCGGGCTGTCCACCGCGTAGAGCAGCCAGTCGTCGACCCGCAGCGGCCGGTGAAACCACATCGCATGATCGATGCTGGCCATGACGACCGGATTGCCGCGCAGCGCCGACCCGTGCGGCAGGGTCGCCGTGTCGAGCAGGAAGTAATCCGAGAGGTAAGCGAGCAGGCGCCGGTGCAGCCGCTCATCGGGGGGCAGGCGGTCCACCGCCCGGAACCACACCTGCCGCGAAGGCGGCGCACTGGGCGGTGCGACATAGTCGAACGGCTGCACCAGGCGGAACTCGAACGGCCGCGGCAGCTCGAGAAAGCGCCGCAGCCGCTCCGGCAGGCGGACCAGCAGCTCCGGGGGCGGCCGGCTCGAGTCCGGCAGCTCCTCGGGCGGCGGCACCGGGGGCATCGGGATCTGGTGCTCGAGCCCCTCCTCCAGGACCTGGAACGATGCCGCCATGTTGAAGATCGGCTCGCCGTGCTGGATCGCGACCACACGCCGGTTCGAGAAGCTGTGCCCGTCGAGGCTGCGGTCCACCTGATAGACGATGGGCGCGTTGAAGTCGCCGCGGCGCAGGAAATAAGCGTGCAGGGAGTGCACGATGCGCCCTTCGACGGTCGCCGAGGCGGCGGTCAGCGCCTGGCCGAGCACCTGGCCGCCGAACACCTGCGGGCTGCCGATGTCGCGGCTTTCACCGCGAAAGAGATTCACCTCGAGCGGCTCGAGCTCGAGCAGCATCAGCAGGTCGGCGAGCTGCGGATTCATGGGTGTATCGGCTCAAAGCCGCCTGCGGCGCTTCGAGCGGCCCGCCCGTCGGCTTGAATCGTCCCGTGACTGGCTTTCGTACTCAATCCGCAACGCCCAGGCGCTGGTGCATGATCGGACTGGTGGTGGTGTACTGGAGGAACTGCCGCTTCTGCGGATAGAGGTGGTGCTGGATGCCGAAGGCCGCGAGCGCCGCCTCGTGAAAGCCCGACAGGATGAGCTTCTTCTTGCCGGGATAGGTGTTGATGTCACCCACCGCGAAAACCCCCGGCAGGCTCGTCTGAAACTTCTCCGTGTCCACCTTGAGGGCCTTTCTCTCGAGCTCGAGGCCCCACTCGGCGATCGGCCCGAGCTTCGGATGCAGTCCGAAGAAGACGAGCAGGCGATCCGCCTCGAGCGCGTGCACCGTGCCGTCGGCGGTCTTGACATTGACCCCGCCCAGGGTCCCCTCGGGCGCGATCAGCGAATGCGGCAGCGCCTCGAACAGGCGCATGCGGCCGGCGGCGACCAGCTCCCTCATCCTGGCCACGGAGGCCGGGGCCGCGCGAAACTCCGCGCGCCGGTGCACCAGCGTCAGGCTTCGCGCGCGCGTCGCCAGCTCCAGCGTCCAGTCGAGCGCCGAATCGCCGCCGCCGAAGATGACGAGCCGCTTGCGCTCGAGCGCGCCGACATCCTTCACCCGGTAGAGGATGTCCCGGCCCTCGAAAGGCTCGATGCCCTCGATGCCGAGCCGCCGCGCCTGGAACGAGCCCACCCCGCCGGCGATCACGACCGTGCCGGCATCGAAGCGCGTGCCCGCGGCCGTGCCGATGGAGAATCGCCCGTCCTCGCGGCGGCAGAATTGGACGACTTCCTGTCCAAGGTGAAACTGCGGCTTGAACGGCTTGATCTGCTCCATCAGCCGGTCGATCAGCTCCTGCGCGCCGCAGACCGGCAGCGCCGGAATGTCGTAGATCGGCTTGTCGGGATAGAGCTCCGTGCACTGCCCGCCGGGAGCGGCGAGCGAGTCGACCACGTGGGCGCCGATGCCGAGCAGTCCCAGCTCGAACACCTGGAAGAGGCCGCAGGGGCCCGCCCCGACGATGACCACCTCAGCGGCGATCGGCTCGCCGGCTGCTGTCTGGGAATTCAGGCTCAACTCGGCCCCTTTCCGGTATGCTTCTCGAATCGTGCGGCGTGCGCTCGCGGCAGCCGGCATTCTAAATCCAACCAGGCACGGGATGTGCCCGCCGCCGCAGGCGGCGACCGGCAAGCAAAAGTCGCGCCTTTTGCCTGCGGCTCACCCGGCCGGGCCCCATGCCCGGATCCGGCGCATTTACCAGGGGGCACGCAAGGTGATGGCGCACGCATGCCGGCCGCGGTCCCGGAAGCCGCGGGGACGTCCGGGTTGCGGTTACGCGCGGCCCGCGTTTGCGTCGGTGGGGGTATGGAAATACTCGCTCTCGGACGCCAGCTGGTCGATCAGCCGCCGCAGCTCCGCCATGCGCCCCTCCGCGGTGCTGATCGGCATGCAGTCCTGGCAGCGCGGGTCACCGCAGGGCTGGCGCGAATACAGCCAGTATTGCAGCGCGCCCGCGAGCAGCCCGTCCGCGATATCCCAGAGGTCGGCATCCCTGTCCTTGTCGGCCAGCCGGTTGCCCAGATCGACCGCCTTGGTGAAGGCAGAGTCGAATGTGTCAGCGATCTCGGTCATGGGCACGGGTCTCCATCGGAGGGCTAGTATAAGGCAATCGCCGCGTTCGTTTGGCCGCCGGATCGGGCCTTTCGCCACATCTGGGATACGGGACGCGGCCGTATCCCCCATTTGCGCGCACACTCTGAATTTTAGCTCGGGGGCAGCCTTGGCCGAGCCCGGCCAACAGCTCGTTCTTATGTCCTATGCGTGAGGCAGACCACAGCGACCGGCGCCGATTGCGGCCGCGATTCGGCATCGGCACGCGCCTGACCCTGGGCCTCGCCGCCGTGGCGGTGGTGGTCCTGGGGGCGCACGTGCTGGCGACGCGCACCACGCGCGCGGCCGTGGCAGCGGTGCGCAGCATGCGCACCCGGCAGGAGCCGCTGGCGCACCGCGCCAGCGTCATTCTGGAGAGGCTGAGCGCGTACGACCGCACGGTCAGCGATGATCTGGAATCCGACAGCAACGGGGATCTCCAGACACTCGCCACCGCGGGCGATTCCCTGGACGCGGCCGTCGAGCGGTACTTCGACGGGACGCCGCGGCCGCTCCTGACCCCCGCCACCCGATCGCTGCGCGGCCAACTCCTGGCCCACATCCAGGATGGCCGCCAGCTCGCGTTGGATGCCGCTCAGCGGGCGCAATGGCGCGAGCAACGCCGGGGGGCCCTCGACCGCGTCTACCAGCTCATCGCGACGGCCGGCGGCACCGGGCTCGCCATCCATGGACAGGTCATTGCACGGCCGTCGCTTGCCGCGCTCGCGACGGCAATCGACGAGGTTCGCTACAGCTTCGGCTCGCCCGGCATCACCACCGCCCGCGAGGGCGCTTTCGAAGCCGTATTGCGCGCACACGCCGCGGATCTGTCGCGCTCGCCGGGGCGGACGTGGATGCGCGTCGTGCAGTCGGATTTCCGGCGCGCGGTCCGGCTGCGAGGCGAGCTGGCGCGGCTCGACGCCCGCGACATCGCGGCGCGGCGCGCCCTGCTCGAGCAAAGTGGTGCGCTGACGACGGAAGTACAGAACGAGTTGCAGGCCCCGGCGCGTCAGGGTCTGCTGGAAGCGGCCCGCCACGCCGCCATATCGGCCGAAGCCGCCGAGCACACGGTGACCGCCTCCGGCATCGCGGTCCTCATCGTCATGGCCATCGTCTCGGCGCTGCTCGTGGCCAGCATCAGCCTGCCCGTGCGCCGGCTCACGGCCGCGACCCGGCTCCTGGCGAGCGGCGACCGCACCGCGCGCGCGCCGCGCGGCGGCTCGGCGGAGGTCGACGAGCTGGCGGGATCCTTCAACACCATGGCCGACCGCATCGCACAGGCCGAGGCCGACCTGCGTGCCCATCAGGCCGAGCTCGAGCGGCACGTCGCCGAGCGCACGAGGCAGCTGCACCACCTGGCGCACCACGATCCGCTGACTCAACTGCCCAACCGACGTCAGCTCGCGGGCCGCCTCGCCGGCGCGCTGACGCGCGCCAGGCAGACGGGGCGGCGCGTCGCCCTGCTGTTCGTCGACATGGACAACTTCAAGTCCCTGAACGACACGCTGGGACACAATTTCGGCGATCACGTGCTGCAGGGCATCGCGGAGCGGCTGCAGGCCGCGGCCGGCGCCAATAGCCTGGTGGCGCGGCTCGGCGGGGACGAGTTCACCCTTCTCATCGAGGAGCTGCGCACGGTCGAGGAAGCCGAGCAGCGCGCCGCCGCGCTGGTGGCGACGCTCCAGCAGCCGCTCACCATCGAAGGCCGGGCGCTCGCGACGAGCGCCAGCGTCGGCGCCAGCGTCTTTCCCGATCATGCCGACGATCCGGAGGGACTGCTGCGCGCCGCGGACGTGGCGCTGTTTCGCGCCAAGGAGCTCGGCCGCAATCGCTTCACGCTCTACAGGCCGGCGCTCTACGACGCGGCCGCCCAGCGCTTTCGCCTGGAGCAGGCGCTTCGCCAGGCGGTGGAGGCCGGCGAGCTGCTGCTCATGTTCCAGCCCGAGGTGACGCTCGGCGCCTGCGAGGTCACCGCGCTCGAGGCCCTGCTGCGCTGGCGCAAGCCCGACGGCCGGATCGCGACCGCGACGGAATTCATCCACATCGCCGAGAAGAGCGGCCTCATCCACGAGCTGACCGGTTGGGTACTGCGCTCGGCGACATCCACGGTGGCGGCCTGGCGCGCGGCGGGCTGGCGCGATGCGCGAGTCGCCATCAACGTGTCACCGCCCCAGTTCTTCGAAAGCGATTTCGTGAGTCAAATCGAGCACACCCTGGAGAGCGCCCGCCTTCCCGCCAGCGCGCTCGAGCTCGAGCTCACCGAGACCGTGCTGCAGACCGGCGCGGCGACCATCGAGGCGCTGCGGCGCCTGCGCGAGCTCGGCGTCTCCATCGCGCTCGACGATTTCGGCATCGGCTACTCCTCCCTGACCTCGCTCGAGCAGCTGCCGATCAACCGCGTCAAGCTCGACCGCATGCTCATCGAGGGCGTCGACTCCAACCCCCGCTCCGCCGCCATCGTGCGCTCCATCGTGACCCTCTGCCACGGCCTCGGCCTGCAGGTGGTGGCCGAAGGCGTCGAGCGCCCCGCACAGCTCGAGTTCCTCACCCACTGCGGCCCGCTCGCCGTGCAGGGCTACCTCCTCGCGCATCCCGTCGAGGCCGCCGCCGCCCCCGAGGAAGCCCAGGCCGCCGCCACCCGCGCCCGCGCCTACCTCGCCGCCGCGCCCGCCCCGCCCCTCACCCTGGTGAGCACCCGCAAGCGCTCGGCCAACCCCTCCTAACGCGGTCCCTGGCCCGCGGCGTGCGCATCCCGGGCGCGCACGCCCACATCCGGTTGATCGGCGAAGAATCCGTCGATTCCCACAGCAAGGAACTCGCGCAGCTCCCCTTGAAGATCCAACCCCGCCGGCAGGAACGCGCTCTCCGCCCGAAAAGTCCAGGGATGCACCTTCAGTCCCGCCGCATGAGCATCCGCCACCAGTGACGTCGGCCGCAGCAGTCTCCCCTCGCCGTCCCGGGGAATGACCAGCGACTTCGCCGGCCCGATGCAGGAAGCATAAGCGGCGATCTCCCGCAGCCCCTGCGGGGTCACCAGGTCGGCATACGTTCGCGGCTCGCCGCTCGCGAGGCGGTCGTATGGCGCCCCCGCCGCGTCGATGAGCTGCACCAGAGGCAGCTGCGTGAGCCGATGCAGCGCCTCGAGGTTGCCGGTCTCGAACGATTGCAGGAACGCATGGCCGTCGGGCCCGCGATAGCCATACCGCTCCAGCGTCGCGACCAGCCGCTCCTCCATCGCCAGCCCGATCCCCGCGAAATGACTCGGGTGCTTGGTCTCCGGGTACACGCCGAGCGGCGCCGGCGGCGGCAGTCCCAGCTCCCGCGCCCGCACGCGCCGCTTCGCCTCCACTCCCCGCGCCAACGCCAGGATCTCCTCCAGCGTCGGAATCTCCAGCGTGCCGTCGAGCCGGGTGTTGGCCGGCCGCAGCTCCGGGATCCGCTCGCGCACCCGCAGTGACTTGAGCTCCTCCAGCAGGAAGTCCTCCGTGAACCAACCGGTGATGCTCACGCCGTCGATCACCTTGGTCGTGCGCCGGCCGGCGAATTCCGCGCGCACGGCGACATCGGTCGTGCCGCCGATCTCATTCTCGTGCCTGGCCACCAGCACTCCGTCGCGCGTCATGACGAGGTCGGGCTCGATGTAGTCGGCACCCTGCTCGATGGCGATGAAATACGAGGCCAGAGTGTGCTCCGGCGCGTATCCGCTCGCGCCGCGGTGGGCTATGACGATGGGACGGCCGCGTGCGCTCATCGGGTCAGCCGGCATGCCGGTAAGCGGGCAAGCGCCGCTCGCCCGTCCGCGAGGTCGAGCATGGCCGCAGGACGCGCTCGCCGCGGGCGCCGGAGGGGACTTGGGGCCAATGAACAAATAGGCATGGGAATTGCTAAACTCGCCGGGTGCTGCTCACCGACCACGACATCTATCTCTTTCGCGAAGGCACGCACGTGCGCGCCTACGAGAAGCTCGGGGCTCATCCGCTGCCGCACCGCCCCGACCGCGAGCAGGGCACCGACTTCGCCGTCTGGGCACCGAATGCCGCCACCGTCTCGGTGGTGGGCGATTTCAACGGTTGGAATCCCACGAGTCATCCGCTGTCGCCGCGCGCCGACGCCTCCGGTATCTGGGAAACCTTCGTCCCCGGCGTGCGCGCGGGCGCGCTCTACAAGTATCACATAGTCTCGCGACAGGCGGGCTACACCGTCGACAAGTCGGATCCCTTCGCCTTCTACTGCGAGACGCCGCCGCGCACGGCCTCCGTGGTATGGGACCTCTCGTACGAGTGGGGCGACGGCGAGTGGATGGGCGCCCGCGGCCGCTCCAACGCCCTCGACGCCCCCTGGTCGGTGTACGAGCTGCACCTGGGGTCCTGGCGGCGCATCCCGGAAGAGCACGGCCGCTGGCTGACCTATCGGGAGCTCGCGCACGCCGTCGGCGATTACGTGGTGGAGATGGGCTTCACCCACGTGGAGCTGCTGCCGATCATGGAGCACCCGTTCTACGGCTCGTGGGGCTACCAGGTCACCGGCTACTTCGCGCCGAGCGCCCGCTACGGCACGCCGCAGGACTTCATGTACTTCGTCGATCACCTGCACCGGCGGGGCATCGGCGTGATCCTCGACTGGGTGCCGTCGCATTTCCCCAGCGACGAGCATGGGCTCGCCTTCTTCGACGGCACGCATCTTTACGAGCACGCCGATCCGCGCCAGGGCTTCCACCCGGAGTGGAACAGCGCGATCTTCAATTACGGGCGGGCCGAGGTGCGCAACTTCCTCGCGAGCAACGCCCTCTTCTGGCTCGACACCTATCACATCGACGCGCTGCGCGTGGACGCGGTCGCCTCCGTGCTCTATCTCGACTACGGCCGGCGCGCCGGCGAGTGGATCCCGAACCGCTTCGGCGGCAACGAGAATCTCGACGCGGTGGAGTTCCTCAAGCAGTTGAATCTCGCCGTCTACCGCGACCACCACGACACCCAGACGATCGCCGAGGAGTCCACCGCGTGGCCCATGGTCTCGCGGCCGACCTATCTCGGGGGTCTCGGCTTCGGCATGAAGTGGAACATGGGCTGGATGCACGACACCCTCGGGTTCCTGCAGACCGATCCGGTGTTCCGCAAGTTCCAGCAGAATCAGCTCACCTTCAGCATCTGGTACGCCTTCGCCGAGAACTTCGTGCTGCCGCTCTCCCACGACGAGGTGGTGCACGGCAAGGGCTCGCTCGTCGGCAAGATGCCGGGCGATGAGTGGCAGCAGTTCGCCTCGCTGCGGCTCCTCTTCGGCTACATGTGGAGCCACCCCGGCAAGAAGCTCCTCTTCATGGGCGGGGAGCTCGGTCAGAAGCGCGAATGGCAGCACGAGGAGAGCCTGGAGTGGCACGTGCTCCAGTACCCGCTGCACGCCGGCGTGCGCCGCTGGGTACGGGACCTCAACCGCCTCTATCGTGCGACTCCGGCCCTCTACGAGCGCGATTTCACGCCGGACGGCTTCCGGTGGATCGACTGCAACAACGCCGACCAGAGCGTGATCGTGTACCTGCGCATCGGCAAATCGGGCGATCCGGCTCTCATCGCCTGCAACTTCACCCCGGTGCCGCGGGAGAACTACCGCGTGGGCGTGCCCCGCGGGGGCTGGTGGCGCGAGCGCTTGAACAGCGACGCCACGGAATACGGAGGCAGCGGCATCGGCAACTTCGGTGCGGTGGAAGCGTCGCCGTTGCCGTCGCATGGCATGAGTCACTCGCTGGCCCTGCGCCTGCCGCCGCTTGCCGCCATCATCCTGACGCCCGACTGACGCGCGGCTCGGGAGGCGGATGACCAGAGCACGCGTCGTCATCGAGGGACTGACTCCGCAGGTCGACTGCGGCCGGTTTCCCGCGCGACGGGTGCTGGGGGACTCCGTGATCGTCGAGGCCGACGTGTTCGCCGACGGGCACGATGCCGTTGCCGCGGCGGTGCTGTATCGGCACGAAGGCGAGACGCAGTGGCACGGGATGCCCATGACCTTCCTCGGCAACGATCGCTGGCAGGGGCGGTTCACCGTCCAGACGCTGGGCCGCCACCTCTTCACGATCGAGGCCTGGGTCGATCACCTCGAGAGCTGGCGGCGAGGCCTGGCGAAGAAGTACGAGGCCGGGCAGGACATCGAGATCGACCTGCGGCAGGGCGCTGCGCTCGCGCTCGCGCACGCGAGCCGCATGGCCGAGCCCGACGCGAGCCGGCTCCTGGAGTGGGCCCACGCACTCACCAACCGGACGCGCAATCGCGACGACCGCGTCCTGCTGGCGCAAAGCGAGGCGCTGCACGAGCTCGCGCGTCGCAGCCCCGACCCGCAGCGGGTGCTGCGCCATGAGCCGCCGCTCGCCATCGACGTCGACCGCGAGCGGGCGCGCTTCTCGAGCTGGTACGAGATGTTTCCACGCTCCGCCGCGGGCCGCGCCGGCGAGCACGGCACGCTTGCGGACGTCGAGGCGCTCCTGCCGTACGTGGCCTCGATGGGCTTCGATGTCCTCTACCTGCCGCCGATCCATCCGATCGGCGAAGTCGAGCGCAAAGGCCCCGACAACCGCGTGGGCGCCGGCGCCGACGATCCCGGAAGCCCCTGGGCGATCGGCAGCCGCGAGGGCGGACACAAGGCGGTGCACCCCCGCCTGGGCACGCTCGAGGACTTCCGCCGGCTGCTCTCGAGCGCCGGGGCGCTCGGAATCGAGATCGCCCTCGACATCGCCTTCCAGTGCGCCCCCGACCATCCGTACGTGCGGGAGCATCCGCAGTGGTTCCTGAAGCGCCCCGACGGCTCGGTGCAATATGCCGAGAATCCGCCGAAGAAGTACCAGGACATCTATCCTTTCTGGTTCGAGTGCGAGGACTGGCAGGCGCTCTGGGCGGAGCTGAAGAGCGT
>DAHUXV010000133.1 GCA_027306985.1 Gammaproteobacteria bacterium
GCCATCGCGCGCTCGCTGTACGCGCACGTGCGCGATCTGCCCATCGTCAGCCCGCACGGCCACACCGATCCGGCCTGGTTCGCCTACGACCAGCCGTTCGGCAATGCCGTGGACCTGCTGCTCGCGCCGGATCACTACCTCTATCGGATGCTTCACAGCCAGGGCCTGGCGCTCGACCCGCTCGGGGTGCCCTCGCGCAGCGGTGCTCCGCAGTACGACCCGCGCGCGGCCTGGCGTCTGTTCGCCGGCCGCTACTCGCTCTTTCGGGGCACGCCGTCGGCGCTCTGGCTCGAGCAGGTATTCGCCGAGGTGTTCGGCCTGGCGGTGCGTCTCGAGGAGGCGACCGCGGATCTGTACTTCGATGCCATCGGCGCCGCGCTCGCGAGCCCGTCCTTCCGGCCGCGGGCGCTCTTCGACCGATTCAACATCGAAGTGCTGGCCACCACGGAAAGTGCCACCGATCCGCTCGCCGCCCACGAGGAGATTCGCCGCAGCGGCTGGCCGGGGCGGGTGATCAGCACCTATCGGCCCGATCCGGTCGTCGATCCGGAGCACGAGCTGTTCCGCGACTCGCTCGAGGAGCTCGGGCGCATGACCGGCCGCGACGTCCACTCCTGGCACGGGTATCTGGAGGCCCACCGGCTGCGCCGTGCCGCCTTCATCGCGCTCGGCACCACGGCGAGCGACCACGGGCATCGCAGCGCGGCCACCGCCGATCTCGCGGAGCGCGATGCGCGGGCGCTCTTCGGCCGGATCGTCTCCGGCCGCTTCGGCCCGGACGACGCGGAGCTCTTCCGGGCGCAGATGCTCACCGAGATGGCGGCGATGAGCGTCGATGACGGCCTGGTGATGCAGATCCACCCGGGGGCGCTGCGCAATCACGATCGCTCGATCTTCGCCCGGTACGGCCGCGACAAAGGCGCGGACATCCCGCAGCGCACGGAGTACGTGCGCGCGTTGAAGCCGCTTCTCGACCGATTCGGCAGCCACCCGCGCCTGTCGGTCATCGTTTTCACGCTGGACGAGTCGACCTACAGCCGCGAGCTCGCGCCGCTCGCCGGCCACTACCCGGTGCTGAAGCTGGGTCCGGCCTGGTGGTTTCACGACAGCCCCGAGGGGCTGCGCCGCTTCCGCGAGCGGACCACGGAGACCGCGGGCTTCTACAACACGGTCGGCTTCAACGACGATACGCGCGCGTTTCTGTCGATTCCGGCGCGCCATGACGTCGCGCGCCGGGTCGACTGCGCCTTTCTCGCGCGCCTCGTCGCCGAGCACCGCCTGCCCGAGGACGAGGCCGCCGCGACCGCGGTCGACCTCGCCTATCGGCTGCCGAAGATGGCATACCGGCTCTGAGCGGCCGGTGGCTTGCCGCGACCCGCGCCGGGTTGCGCATCGGCCCACTCCAATGACCGACACGGGCCGGGATCGAGCTCGCCGGCAGCCCTCCGGCCGCCATCGACGATCTGGGACCGGCGGCGGTGATATCCGATTTCGGCAACAACGGCGGCCCGCTCCTCGGCGATCCGGTCGACGACTGGCGCTCGCCGCCGCTGCAATGCCTGACCTGCCGCACCCATGCGGGGGCGCGTTCGGTCGGCGATGGCGGCGCTCGCCGCCGTATGCTCCCGGTTTCCGAAATCCGCTCTCCCGGCATGCCGCGGCGCGCCCGGAATCCCTTGCTCCGAACCCGGGACGGAGACGATGCGGGCGCGGCCGGTGCGAGCGGCGCGCCTTGCGAATGCCGATAGAACTTGCTAGGCTGACCGTTAACGCTACCATGTTGACCCGTGTCGGCTGATAGCGCATGGATTGGTGCGGGCCGCGATTGCTACCGGTGTCAACCGATGGCCCCGCGGCGCGGCGGAGCCCGAGAGCTCACTCTGCGATCCAACGCCAACATTCGAGGGGGATGACCGATGACTGCGACACGTGAAGCGAGCCGGCGCGCACGCGCCTGGCTCGTGACTGCAATCGGAGCGGGCGCGCTCTGCCTGGCGGCAGCTGCGCAGGCGCAGAGCCCGACCGGACCGGATCCCGCCCAGGCCCAGCCGGCCGCCGCAGCGCAGGCGCTGCAGGAGGTGGTCGTGACCGGCTCGCGCATCGCGCGCAAGAGCGTGTACGACATTCCCAACCCGATCACCCAGCTCAGCCCGACGGACCTCGGCCTCACCGGCCAGGTCAACGTCGAGGAAGCCCTGTCCGAGAATCCCCAGTTCGTCGGCGCCACCAACGGTGGCGCGCAGTCGAACGTCGTGCCGGGCGGCGACGCCTTCATCAATCTGCGCGGGCTCGGCGAGAACCGCACGCTGGTGCTGGTGAACGGCCGGCGCTTCACCACGGAGCTGGTCGGCACCGACATGATCACGGACACCAACACGATTCCCCAGGCGCTGATCAAGCGCGTGGACGTCGTGACCGGCGGGTCGTCGGCCGTTTACGGCTCGGATGCCATCGCCGGCGTCGTGAACTTCGTCATGCGCCAGCACTTCCAGGGAGTCGAGCTCGACGGGCACGTCAATTTCGACCAGATGACCGCGACGCCCACGGACAGCTTCGACATCACCGCCGGGAGCGACTTCGACGACCATCGCGGCAACATCGCGGTCTCCCTGGATTATCTCGATCGCGGGTCGATCTCCCGCGACCAGGTCGGCTATGCCCGGCCGGCCCTCGGCGACGGCTGCGTCACGCCGGGGTCGTACAGCGACAGCGGCCCCGGCACCCCGGTCGCCGGCAACCCGAGCGGCCAGGCCTGCCTGAACGCCGGCGGCGTCATGGGCCTGGTGGCCGGCGGCAGCTCGGACATCCCCGACGGCCGCTTCGTGCCGATCGGCTCCGCGCTCCTTCCCGGCGGCTCCAACGCGGCGCTCAACTCCGCCTACGCCGCCGCCGGCCTGGGGGGCATGGGATCCTTCGGCTGGACCTTCAACAACGCGGGCACCGCGCCGCGTCCGGCGCTCAATCCGCAGGACCTGTACAACCTGAGCCTCGTCAACTACATGCAGGTGCCGCAGAAGCGCTGGATGATCAACAGCTTCGGGCACTTCGAGTTCGCGCCCAGGGTCACGGGGTACACGGAGTTCAATTTCAGCGACAATCAGGTCACCGCGCTCCTGGCGCCGAGCAACGCCGACGGGACGTTCCTCTACAACGTCGACAATCCGTACCTCGGCCCGCAGATGCAGGCCCTGCTGGGCCAGTTCGCGGCGGCGCAGACGACCACGATCTGCTCGTCCCTCGACAGCTCGATCTGCGCCGCTCCCGGCAGCGGGCTCGTCGCGCTCTCCTCCGGGCGGCGCTTCGCCGAGACGGGCGACCGCATCAACGTCTCCGACCGTGAAGCCTGGCGGTTCCTGGGCGGCCTTCGCGGCCGTCTCGGCAACCTGACCGAGCACTACTTCACGGGTCTCTCGTACGACGTCTACTTCATGGACACGCAGACCAACGAGACCGACCACCAGAGCGGCGCGATCGCGAAGAGCGCCCTGCAGGAATCGCTCCTGTCGGTGAACGGCGCGCCTCCGGTCTGCGACATCTTCGGCGCCACGATCGACTCGGCCTGCGCCAGCGCGATCGCCATCCAATCGACCAACATCACCACGACGCGGATGCGGGATGCGGCGGCCACCCTGACCGGAACCGCGGCTCATCTGTGGGCGGGTCCGATGCAGTTCGTGCTCGGCGCCGAGCACCGCTACACCTTCGCCGAGTTCACTCCCGACTTCTTCCTGAGCACGGGCGATGTCGCCGGCTTCAATGCCGCCCGGCCGACGGCCGGCTCGGAGTCGGTGAGCGAGGGATTCGGCGAGCTGCAGATCCCGGTGCTGAAGGACCTGCCGGCCGTGAAGGCCCTGTCTCTCGACGGGGCGTTCCGCTACTCGGATTACGATCTCAAGGGTGTCGGCGGCGTGTGGACCTACTCGGCCGGGGCGCTCTGGCGCGTCACGCCGGATATCCGCTTCCGCGGCCAGTATCAGCATGCCATCCGAGCGCCGAACGTCGGCGAGCTCTACGGCGGCCAGACGACGGCATTCACGACGGTGAATGACCCCTGCGCCAGCAAGGGTACCGAGCAGACGCCGGCCGTGACCGCCGTGTGCGAAGCGCAGGGGGTGAAGCCCACGGACGTCTTCACGGCCGGGATCCAGCCGAACCCGTACATCGCGAATACCGCCGGCGGCAGCCCGACCCTGTCACCGGAGACCTCCAACACCGTCACCTTCGGCACGGTGCTG
The DNA here is from genome assembly GCA_027306985.1 of Gammaproteobacteria bacterium. Classification (GTDB taxonomy): domain Bacteria; phylum Pseudomonadota; class Gammaproteobacteria; order Steroidobacterales; family Steroidobacteraceae; genus 13-2-20CM-66-19. The sequence goes on from DAHUXV010000133.1 coordinate 4,236, forward strand.
ACGCCACGCTTCTTCCCCAATCTCTCGGTCTCCATCGACTGGTACCGGATTGACGTGTCCGGGGCCATCGAGCAGCTGAGCGGCGGGATCGGCGGCGTGCTCAACAGCTGCTACTACACGATCCAGAGCGCGAGCAGCGCCTACTGCCAGGCCATTCAGCGCGACCCGAACACCGGCCAGATCATCAACGTCAATGTCGGCGAGGCCAACGCCGGCGCGCTGAAGACCGAGGGCGTCGACCTCGGCGGCAACTGGGGCCACGGCCTCGGCTGGGGACTCTTCGGACACCACAGCTCGGTTCACGTGACGACCGATTGGACGTGGGTGAGCCAGTTCACGCTGGTTCCGATCCAGGCGCTGCCGAGCGACAAGGAAGAGTGCGTCGGCGCCTACGGGCCGACCTGCGGCGAGCCCATACCGAGCATCAAGGGCGTGACGCGGGTGGCCTGGACCAACGGGCCCGTCACCCTGACCGCGGGCTGGCGCTTCATCAATTCGGTCACGATCGACAAATACCTGCTGCCGCAGCGCTCGGGCGGGACGGTGCCCGCGCTCGATACGCTCACCAACCCGGTGCTGCCGACGGCGAACTACCTCGACCTGGGCGCCGCCTGGAACGTGACCGACAACCTGCAGGTCGATGGCGGTGTCAACAACGTCCTCGGCTGGGGGCCGCCCATCGTCGGCAGCTCGGCCGGCTACGGCAACACCTGGCCGGCGACCTACGACCCGTACGGGCAGACGTTCTACTTCGACTTCAAGGCGAGCTTCGAATGAGGAGCGGTCCGGCCGATGGCCCCGCGGTCACCTCGATGCGGCCGCGGCGGGCGGCAGCCGGACCCGCACCCAGTCGAAATCGGCGATCCCCCCTCGGGCGGCATGTGCTTCGGTGTTGTAGGTGAAAAGCGCGGGACGCGCGGCTTTCCACCAGCTGAAGTACATGACCGCCCGGGTTCCCAGGCGGCGGAACGTGTGTCCGTCGTCGAGGCTGTAGGAGTACCGCACCCGACCGTCGACGACCCGCATGCGCAGGGTGACGAATCCGGTGGGAGCCGACGCTGCGGTGAGCGGGGGGCCGAGCGTCTCCCGGCCCGCGTCGGCAAACGCCACGTATCGCCGCCCGTGCCGCTGCACGACTCCGATCCAGCTCGGCCGAACCCCGAACATGGCAAGTCCCGCCTTCTGATGGTCCGCCATGCCTCCGATGGCCATCCGCGTCGTCACCCGCTCGTCGCGGGCCTGCAGCAGTTGCGTCAGCGTATCGCGGGCGGCGACGAGGTCGGGCGCCCACAGGGCTTTCAGCCGCAGGAAGCCGGGCCGCGCGGTCAGGCTCCAGTGGCTGGCGACCGGGTTGTGATTCCACTCCCACTGCGGGCCCAGAGTGCGACCGTCGAAGTCATCCGAGGTCTGCGGGTGGACGGCGGGGTAGCTGCGGCCGACATCGGGCGCCGTGTACGACCGCACCGGCTGACCGACCGTCGCCCCCGGCCGCAGCTCGCCCACGATCGGCCAGCCATTCTTCCATCTCACCGGCTCGAGATAGACGATCCGGCCGTAGGGGCCCGTGCTGTTGAAATGAATGAACCAGCCCTGACCGGACGGCGTCTGTACGTAAGCGCCCTGGTGCGGCCCTTGCACGTCAGTGGTGCCTCGGGAGAGCACCGTCCGGTACTCGTACGGTCCGTAGATGCTCCTTGCCCGCAGCACGGCCTCCGAGCCGTGCACGACACCGCCGTAGGGAGCGAAGATGTAGTAGTAGCCGTCCCGCTTGTACAGCTTGGGTCCTTCGAGCGTCGGCAGGTGGCGGGGATGGTCGACGATGACCTTCCCGGCGTCCAGCACCCGCTTTCCGTCGGGGCTCATCCGGTTGAGGATCAGCGGTCCGGCGCCGACGACGGAGTGGATGAGATACGCGCGGCCGTCATCGTCCCAGAAGGGGCAGGGGTCTTCCAGGCCGGGCCTGCCGATCACCTTCACCGGCGCCGTCCAGGGACCCGTGGCCCGCGGGGCCGAGGTCATGAAGATGCCCTCGGTGGGCGTCGGAAAGTAGATGTAGAGGCGGCCGTCGTGAGCGCGGATCGCAGGCGCCCACACTCCGCTGGCATAGCGGTACCCCCCCAGGGCGTAGTCGAGCTTCGGGTGCGCCGTGGCGTCGGTGAAGTTGACCGGTCCGGGCAGATCGTAGGCCGGCGCGAAGTCGAGCCGCGCGAGCGCATGGCCGATGATCGTCCAGTGCACCAGGTCGTGCGACTCGAGAATCGGGATGCCGGGCGAGAAATGGAAGCTGGAGGCGACGAGATAGTAGACGGACCCGACGCGAATGGCGTCCGGATCGGAATAGTCCGCATACAGGATCGGGTTGTGATACGTCCAGGCCAGGCAGGGAGGCGCTTGCGCGGCGACGGCGCCGAGCAGCACGGCGGCTGTCAGACCCACGCGGGCGGCACGCCGCCCGGGTCGGGCGCGGGACGGGGAGGGTTGCGCAAAGGGAGTGAGCGTATTCATGGATAGCGATACCATCCCGCCGCGGATGACTAAAATCAAGAGCGCCCGACTCGGATTCGAGGCCTGCGGCCGGCCGCGCTCGCTGCGCGCCGCCGCCGTCGCATGGCTCGCCGGAGCGGCTCTGGCCGTGTTGACCGCGGCAGGCTGCCCGGCCTCACGGGCACTCGCCGCCGGCGCCCACAGCGGCCGCATCGACCGCCGGGCGCTCGTCTCGCGCCATGACGTCGTGCTCGACCGAATCGATCCGGCTTCGCCGCTGATGGTCGGCAACGGCAACTTCGCGCTCACGGCCGACATCACCGGTCTGCAGACCTTCCCCCGGCAATACGCGCCGCAGGCGCCGCTGCTCACGGAGGCGCAATGGGCCTGGCACAGCTTTCCCAACCCGCACCACTACCGGTACCGGGACAGCCTCGTGCCGCTCAACGTCCGCAGAGGCATTCAGTACTACCCGTACGTTCCCGACCTCTCGGCGGGCGAGCTGGCGACTCACCCGGCGGACCGGTGGCTGCGCGAGAATCCGCATCGGATCTCTCTCGCCAGAGTCGCGTTGTATCTGCGATCCAGGGACGGCAAGCGTGCACGCTTCGCCGACCTGTCGGCGACTCATCAGCGACTCGATCTCTGGAGCGGCGTGCTGCACAGCCGATTCGACTTCGACGGCGAGCCCGTGCGCGTCGCGACCCGCGTGCATCCTCGTCTCGACATGCTGATCGTGACGCTCGACTCGGCGGCGCTGGCGCAGGGCAGGCTCGGCATCGATCTGAGCCTTCCCGGCGTCGCCCGGAAGCTGGATCCGAATCCCGAGGACTGGCGCCATCCGAACCGCTATCGGACGGTCGTGACCGGACGGACGCCGCGCCGGCTCTCGCTCGAATGCATACTGAATGCGACGCACTACTACGTGACTGTCGGTGCGAGCCGCAATGTCACGTTCACGCGTACGGGACCGCACGCGTTCCGGATCCTGCTGCAGGGCGCGCACGCGGCGGCTAGCCCGTCGCGCCTGCCGCATACGGTCACGGTGATGGCGCTCTTCTCGCGGCAGCCATACCCGCGTGCGTTGCCGGGTGCCGTCGCCGCGAAGGCCGCTGTCGCCGCGCACTGGCACCGGTTCTGGAAGAGCGGCGGTGCCGTCGACTTCGCCGGCAGCACCGATCCGCGCGCCTTCGAGCTCGAGCGGCGCATCGTGCTGTCGCAGTATCTGATGGCCGTGAACGCCGCGGGCCGCTATCCCCCGCAGGAGACCGGCCTCTTCTCCAACAGCTGGTACGGCAAGTTCCACCTGGAGATGCTTCTCTGGCACGAGGCCTGGCTCGCCGTCTGGGGGCATCCGGCCATGCTCGAGCGCACGATGCCCTGGTATCTGCGCCACTTGCCTCAGGCCGAGGCGCGCGCGCGCGCCCACGGCTGGCGGGGCGCGATGTGGCCGAAGATGGTGGGGGCCGACGGACGGGAGAGCCCGAGCCCCATCAATCCCTTCATCATGTGGCAGCAGCCCACGCCGATCTATCTGTCCGAGCTGCTCTACCGGGCGCGGCGGACCCGCGCCACCCTCCTGCGCTACCGCGACCTGGTCTTCCAGACGGCTGACCTGCTGGCCTCATTCCCGCACTTCGACCGCGCGCGCGGCGAGTACGTGTTGGGGCCGCCGATCATGCCGGCACAGGAAGCCTATCCGCCGCTCACCACGTACGACCCGGCGTTCGAGCTGGCGTATTTCCGGTTCGGCCTGCGCACGGCCCAGAAGTGGCGCCGGCGGCTCGGCCTGCCGCCCGATCCGCGCTGGGCGGCGGTGCTCGCGAGGCTCGCGCCGCTGCCGCAGCGCG
>DAHUXV010000144.1 GCA_027306985.1 Gammaproteobacteria bacterium
CACCAGCCGCTCCATCTCGTTCATGGACTGACCCGAGCTGTAGCCCTTGGCGGCCGAGCCCACGATCTCCACCGCGGGGTATCCGTCGTAGCGGGTGAGCGAGGGCGCGGCGATGATCCACCGGGTCTTCACGAAATCCGAGAGCGGGATCATCGCGCCGCTGGCGCCTGCCACGTAGAAGTGCTGCAGATCCTGCGGTCCCATGCGGTACTTCGCGTCCGCCTGCAGCAGCACCTGCAGCACCCGCCCGTCGTAGAAGAAGTCGTTGGCGAACACCGGCGCCAGCATGAGCTGGATGTCGGTGTAGATGTCGCTCACCGACACGCCCATCGACTGGGCCTGGACCCGATCGACGCTGAGGAGCAGCTGCGGCTGCGGCGCGAGGCCGTTGACACGGACGTCCGCGAGAATCGGGTCGTCGGCGGCATGAGCGAGCAGGGTGTCCTGCGCGCGCGTCAGCGCCGCGCGCCCGAGACCCGCCCGGTCCTCGAGGTAGAAGTCGAAGCCGCCGAACTGCCCGAGGCCGTTGATCGCCGGCTTGTTCACGACGAATACCTGGGCGTTGTGGATCTTCCGCTGCACGGCACGGTTCGCCCAGCGGATGAACTGCGCGGCCGTCTGGCTGCGCTCGCTCCAGGGAATCAGGTGGATGAAGGCCCGGCCGGAGTTCTCCGAGTTGCCGGCGAAGCCGCCTCCGGCCACCTGGAAGACATCGTGCGCGGCGTGGTTGGCGATGATGATCCGGTAGAACTCGTGCAGCACCTTCTCGGTGCGCTGCAGCGTCGCTCCCGCGGGCAGCTCGATGCTCGCCATCACATCGCTCTGGTCTTCCTGCGGCACGAAGGCGCCGGGCAGCTTCACGAAGAGGAAGACCCCCAGGGCGAGCATGACCGCATAGCCGGCGATCCATCGCGGCAGGTGGGTGACGGACTGGAACACCCGCCGGACGTAGGCGGCGCGAGTGCCCTCGAAAGCCGTGTTGAACCAGCGAAAGAGGATGTTTCCCTTCAGGTGCTCGGGCCTGAGGAGCGTCGCGCAGAGCGCCGGCGTCCAGGAGAGCGCGAAGAAGGCCGAGAACATGATCGACAGCGCGATGGTGAGGGCGAACTGGCGGTAGATCACTCCCGTGCTGCCGGTCTGCATCGCGCTCGGAATGAAGACCGCGGCGAGCACCAGCGTGATGGCGACGATCGCGCTGCTGATCTGCCGCATGGCCTTGCGGGCGGCCTCCTTCGGCGGCAGATGCTCCTCGTGCATGATGCGGTCGACCGCCTCCACGACCACGATGGCGTCGTCCACCACGATGCCGATGGCGAGCACCATGGCGAAGAGCGTGAGCTGATTGATCGAGTATCCGAGCGCATACGCGCCGGTCAGGCCGCCGAGCAGGGCCGTCGGCACGACCAGCATCGGGATGAGCGTCGCCCGGAAGCTCTGCAGGAACACCAGCATCACCACGAACACGAGCCCGATCGCCTCGAGCAGGGTGATCAAGACTTCTTTGATGGCCGCGTTGATGAACAGCGTCGAGTCCACCGGCGCGAACCAGGAGACCCCCGGAGGAAAGCTCTTCTGCAGCTGGGCCATCTTGGCCTTGACGGCCTGCATGACCTGCAGCGCGTTGGCATCGGGCAGCAGCTGCACGCCGAAGGCGGCCACGGGGGTCGCGTTCACCCGGGTTGCGAAGGCGTAGTTCTGCAGGCCGAGCCCGATCTTCGCCACATCGCCCAGCCGCACCGAAGTGCCGTTCGCCGTGGTGCGCAGCAGGATGCTCTTGAACTGGCCGGCCGATGTGAACTCGCCAGGCGCGGTGACGGTGGCGGTCGTCTGCTGTCCGTCGATCGCCGGGGCGGCGCCGATCGAGCCGGCCGCCACCTGGACGTTCTGCGCCCTGACCGCGGCGAGCGCATCGGAGGCCGAGAGGCCGTAGGCATGCAGCAGGTCCGGATTCAGCCAGATGCGCATGGCGAAGCCGGAGCCGAACTGGTTGGCCGAGCCGACTCCCGGCACGCGCTCGACCTGATCGAGGATGCGCGAGGCGACCAGGTTGTTGAGCTGCACGGCGTCCGGGCCGCCGGCGCCCGAGCGCAGCGCGATCACCCCCAGGAACCCGGTGCTGGCCTTGAAGATGTGCACGCCCTGCTGCACCACCTCAGCGGGCAGCAGCGGATCGGCGAGCGCGACCTGATTCTGCGTCTGGACCGCGGCGATGTCGGGGTCGGTCCCGGTGGCGAAAGTCAGCGTGATCTGCGACTGGCCGAAGCTCGATTGCGAGGTGAAGTAGAGCAGGTTGTCGATGCCGGTGAGCTGCTGCTCGATGACCCGGGTGACGGTCTGCTCCACGGTGGTCGCATTGGCGCCGGGATAGCTGGCGTTGATCACGACCTGCGGCGGGGCGATGTTCGGGTAGGCGTCGATCGGCAGCCGCGTCACGGCGATGCCGCCCAACAGCATCACCAGCAGGGCGATGACCCAGGCAAAGACCGGGCGCTCGATGAAAAACTGCGGCACTCGCAGCTCCTGGCGATCAGCGTGCGGAAACGTTCGGGATGCCGCGCGCCCGTGCGTTGGGGGCGGCGCCGGTCGCCTGGGCGCTGCGGGTCGCGGCCGCCGGCTGTTCGACGGCCGCCACCTTGGCGCCGGGGCGCGCGCTCTGGATGCCGGAGACGATCACCCGGTCGCCGGCCGCGAGACCGCGCCACACGATCCAGTCGGTCCCCCGTGCGCCCTCCGTCTGGACACGCTTCACCACCACCGTGCTGTCGGGCCCGACGGTCAGGACGTACGCGCCCTGCGCATCGCGCTGCAGCGCAATCTGCGGCACGAGGAAGGCATGGTTCGCGAAGCCGAGCGTGAGAGTCAGATCCACGAACATTCCCGGCAGCAGGTTGTGCCGAGGATTCGGAATGAGGCCGCGCAGGGCCGCGGTGCCGGTGCTCGGATCGACGGTGGCGGCGCGGAAGTCGATGGTGCCGGGGAGCCCATAGGGCGTGCCGTCCGGCAGGGTGAGCTGCACCCTGGCCTCGCTGCCGCTCGCCGCGGTGACGCGGCCCGACTGCTCGAGGCCCGAGATCTCCTCGATCTGGGTCGCCGGCTCGTCGAAGTTGACGTAGATCGGATCGATCTGGTCGACGGTGGTGAGCAGGGTCGGGGTGCCCTGGCCGACGAGGGCTCCCTCGGTCACCTGCTGCTCGCCCGCGATCCCGGCGATCGGCGAGGTTACGTTGGTGTACCCGAGGTTGATGCGCGCCGTCTCGACACTCGCCTGCGCCTGCTTCACGGCCGCCGCCGTCGAGCGCTCCGCGGCCTCGTCGGTGTCGAGTTGCGACAACGACACGAGGTGGCTCGGGATGAGCGCGCGGTCGCGCTGCGCGGTGGCGTGCGCGTTGGCGGCGTTGGCCTTCGCCTGGGCGAGCGCGGCCAGCGCCCCGTCGAGCGCCGCGCGGTACGGCGCCGGATCGATCTCGAACAGCGGCTGACCGGCTCTGACCTCATCGCCCTCCCGGAAGAGTCGCTTGAGGAGTACGCCCGACACGCGGGCGAGCACGTTGGCGCTGCGATACGCGGACAGCCGCCCGGTGTAGGTGCGCGTGATCGGAACCTGCTGCGGCTGCACCGTGAGCACGGTCACCGGCGGCGGCGCCGGCGCCTTTGCGATACCGCCGGATGAGCCGCATCCCGCGAGCGATGCCGCGGCGGCCGTCAGTAGCGCGCCCCAGGCGCAAGTCTTAACAATTCTTGACAAACACATGGCAGGAGTGAGAAAAAATGACTGCCACAGCAGTGACCCTCGCGGCAGCAATCTCGCGAGGAGCAAATCTTACCGGCGGCCTCGTCAATAGCAAGCAATGGTCGACAGCCCGACAGCTTCGCGCGGCAGGGCCCGCCCCGCAGGCACGGCGAGTGCCGCGGCGCGGCCTCGCCGGCGCCCGCGTCCCATCAAACCCGAGAGCGCGCCCAGGGCCCATCCCCCGGAAGAGGCACCCGGCGTGCGCACCCTCATCACGCGGGCGCGCAGCGCGTTGCTGTCGAGCTTCGATACCGAGCTCGGACCGTTCGGCGTCACGGGCGCGCAGTTCGAGGTGCTGAAGAACCTGGCGCGCAGCCACACCGAGACCGCGGCGAGCCTCTGCCGCGCGCTGCACCACGACACCGGCTCGATGACGCGGATGCTCGATCGGCTGCAGGAGAAAGGCCTGGTGACCCGCGAGCGCGGTACCAGCGACCGCCGGCTGGTGTTCCTGCGCCTGACGGACGCCGGCGAGAGACTGATCCCGAAGATCCGGCCGGCCCTGCGCCGCGCGTTGCGGCGCCACCTCGCCGGCTTCACGCCGGGGGAGATCGAGAGCCTGAAGCGATATCTCGGCCGTCTGATCGCGAACGGAGAGCGGCCGTGAGGCGCCGCCGGCCGCCGGAGGCGGCGGCGCTCGGTGCGCGCCCATTGCGGGTATCATGCGCCGGTCGATCCGGCGCAGTCGCATGCCAGCACACGAGTTGACGACGGCACGGCGGGAGGGGATCCGCGGCGCCCGGCCCCGGGCGCTGACGGGCGCGCCCGCCCCGATGGAATCGGGCCGCGCGGTACCGCCCCTTTCCTGCGATCTCTTCCGCTCCGCCGGCATCGCGCCCGCGGGCGCCGGCCTGCCGCAGGCCGGCGTCGATCTCAGCCGCCGCTCTCCGCGGCGTGGATGACGTAGCCGCCGGATTTCTCGTCGCGCTCGATCCCGAGCAGATGGCGCTGCGCCGCTTCCTCGAGCAGCTTGTTGAAGGAGCGGAAGCCGTAGTAGGTCTCGTTGAAGCCCGGCCGGCGGCGCTTCAGGGTCTGCTTCACCATCGAGCCCCAGATCCGGTCCTCCGCGCCGCGCTCGGAGAGGAGCGCCTCCAGAGTCGCCAGCACCAGGTCGAAGGCCTCCTGCTTGCGGTCCTCCTCCGAGTGCGCATGCTCGCCGTCCTTGCCTTCGGACGTGCCGTGCGCGGCATCCGCCGCGGGCGAGCGCTTGCGGGGCGCCCGGCGCGGCTTCTGCTGCTCGCGCACCAGATCGTCGTAGTAGATGAACTCGTCGCAGTTGGCGATGAGCAGATCGGAGGTCGAGTTCTTGACGCCGACGCCGATCACTCCCTTGTTGTTCTCGCGCAGCTTGCTGACGAGCGGCGAGAAATCCGAGTCGCCGCTGATGATGACGAAGGTGTCGACGTGCGGCTTGGTGTAGCACAGGTCGAGAGCGTCGACCACCATGCGGATGTCGGCGGAGTTCTTGCCGGACTGCTTGACGTGAGGAATCTCGATCAGCTCGAATCCGGCGTGGTGCATGCCGGCCCTAAGATCCTTGTAGCGCTCCCAGTCGCAGTAGGCCTTCTTGACCACGATCGAGCCCTTGAGCAGCAGCCGCTCCAGCACCCGCGTGATGTCGAACTGGGCATAGCGGGCGTCGCGCACGCCTAGAGCGATGTTCTCGAAGTCGCAGAAGAGCGCGAGGTTGGTATCGTCGGCGGTGGTTGACATAGTGAGGTATATTAGCAAGTAATGAATGCCAGGCGCACCCGCTCAGTGACTCGTGAGGCCGCCGAGGAGGCCGTTCGGACCCTGCTGCGCTGGGCCGGCGACGATCCCGCCCGGGAGGGGCTGCGCGATACGCCGTCCCGCGTCGTGACGGCGTACCGGGAATGGTTCGCGGGGTACGCCTCCGACCCGGCGGACTATCTGCGGCGCACCTTCGAGGAGGTCGGCGGCTACGACGAGATGGTCGTGCTGCGCGACATCGCCTTCGAGTCCCATTGCGAGCATCACCTGGCGCCGATCATCGGGCGGGTGCACGTCGGCTACCTGCCTACCGACAAGGTCGTCGGCATCAGCAAGCTGGCGCGGGTGGTGGAAGGGTACGCGCGGCGCCTGCAGGTGCAGGAGAAGCTGACGGCGCAGATCGCGGGCTGCATCGATGAGGTATTGCGGCCGAGGGGCGTGGGCGTGGTGGTGGACGCGGTCCACCAGTGCATGACCACGCGGGGCGTTCACAAGCGCGGCGTATCGATGATCACCAGCCGGATGACGGGCACCTTCCGCGAGGATGCGCGCACCCGCGCGGAGTTCCTGCAGTTCATCGGGATCACCGGCGCGAAAGCCTGAAGCGTTGGATCCGGGCATCCTGCCCGGCCCGGCGCGCCGCGGGCCAAAGGCGCGAGCTTTGCCCGCCGCCCGCCGCCCGCGGCGGCGGGCCCCTCCTTGTGCCCGCGTTTCAGTCTCAGGCGTTGACCGCGTCCTGCCGTACGCTGCGCTTGCGGTCCTGCTCCTTGAGGAACCGCTTGCGGATGCGGATGGAAGCGGGCGTGACCTCGACGAGCTCGTCGTCGGCGATGAACTCGACGGCGTATTCCAGGGTCAGCGGGATCGGCGGCGTGAGGAGGACGGCATCGTCCTTGCCGGCGGCTCGGATATTGGTGAGCTTCTTGGTCTTGATCGGGTTCACCACGAGGTCATTGTCGCGGGTGTGGATGCCGATGATCATGCCCTCGTAGAGCTTCTCGCCGGGGCTCACGAACAGGCGCCCCCGCTCCTGCAGATTGAACAGCGCATAGGCGACGGCCTCGCCCTGCTCGTTGCTCACCAGCACGCCGTTGTGGCGGTCGGGGATGTCGCCCTTCACCGGCGCGAAGCCATCGAAGATGTGGCTCATGAGGCCGGTCCCGCGGGTGAGCGTCATGAACTCCCCCTGGAAGCCGATCAGTCCGCGCGCCGGCACGCGGTATTCGAGGCGCACGCGCCCGTTGCCGTCGACGGCCATGTCGGTCAATTCCGCGCGGCGGGTACCCAGCGCCTCCATGACGGCGCCCTGGTGCACGTCGTCGACATCGACCGTGAGCGCCTCGTAAGGCTCGTGCACCTCGCCGTCGACGATGCGGGTCAACACCTGCGGGCGCGAGACCGCGAGCTCATAGCCCTCGCGGCGCATGGTCTCGATGAGAATGGTCAGGTGCAGCTCGCCGCGGCCGGAGACGCGGAAGACATCCGGCTCATCCGTGTCCTCGACGCGCAGCGCCACGTTGCTCTGCAGCTCGCGGAAGAGGCGCTCGCGGATCTGCCGGCTGGTGACGAATTTGCCTTCCCGGCCCGCGAAGGGCGAGCTGTTGACCTGGAAGTTCATGGCGAGCGTCGGCTCGTCGACGCGGATGGGCGGCAGACCCTCCGGCGCCTGCGGATCGCACACCGTGAGGCCGATGTTCACGCCCTCGATGCCGGTGATCGCGACGATGTCGCCCGCGATCGCCTCGTCCACGGGGCGCCGCTCCAGGCCGGTGAAGGTGAGCACCTGGCCGACCTTGCCCGGGCCGCGATCCTCCGCGCCATAGCGCAGCACGACGGACTGGCCGGGCCGCACGGAGCCGCGGCGGATCCGTCCGATGCCGATGCGCCCGACGTAGCTGTTGTAATCCAGCGTCGAGATCTGCAGCTGCAGCGGCAGCGCGGAGTCGGCCGCGGGCGGGGGAACGTGCTTGAGGATGGCCTCGAAGAGAGCCGACATGTCGGGCCGGCGCTCCAGGTGATCGGTGCCGGCCCAGCCCTGCAGGGCCGAGGCGTAGATCACCGGGAAGTCGAGCTGCTCGTCGGTCGCGCCGAGCTTGTCGAAGAGCTCGAAGGTCTGATCGACCACCCAGCCGGGGCGGGCGCCGGGACGGTCGATCTTGTTGACCACCACGATCGCCTTGAGCCCGAGCGCCAGCGCCTTGCGGGTGACGAATCGCGTCTGCGGCATCGGGCCTTCGACCGCATCCACCAGGAGCAGCACGCCGTCGACCATGGACAGAACGCGCTCGACCTCGCCGCCGAAGTCCGCGTGACCCGGGGTGTCGACGATGTTGATGCGGGTGCCGCCATACTCGATGGCGCAGTTCTTGGCCAGGATGGTGATGCCGCGCTCGCGCTCGATGTCGTTGGAGTCCATGATGCGCTCCGTCACCCGCTCGTGGGCGGCGAAGGTGCCGGATTGACGGAGCAGGCAATCGACGAGGGTCGTCTTGCCGTGGTCGACGTGCGCGATGATGGCGATGTTGCGGATCGGGCGGTTCATGGGATGGGTCGGTTTCCTGGGCGGTTCCTGGGGTGTTTCCCGGAGTATCCGCGCTCGTGGCGGCGGGCCTTTGGAGGACCGCGCAGCCCACGCTGTACAAAGACTTTCAATCATATCAGGACTCGGCGTTGCGCGGTATGATTCCGCCGCCATGTCCAAGCCCACGGATTTCCCGGACGAGAAGGCGCTGCTCGAGGCGTGCCATGCCAGGTCGGTCGAGCTCCTGCACCGGAACCTGGTGCCGGCCGGCATTCTCGCCGCCACACCGGGGGAGCGGGCGCGCCGGCGCGGATACACCGCCATCTTCGGCCGGGACGCGGCCATCTGCGCCATCGGCATGGCGCTCTGCGCAGACCCGCTGCTCGAGCGCGCGGCCGCCGCCGGCCTCGATACCGTGGGCGAGTATCAGGCCCCGAACGGCCAGATCCCGAAGTTCGTCGATCCGGGCCTGCGCGAGGCCGATTTCTGGTACTTGGGCTGCATCGACGCCACGCTGTGGTGGCTGCTCGCGATCGACTTCCTCGAGCGCCGTCTGCCGCCGGCGCGCCGGGCCGAATCGCGGCAGCGATATCGGACCGCGAACGCCGGCCGGGGAGCGCCCGGCGCAGGGAGCCCGCCGGGACCGGCCGGCGCGGGCCGGCACGCGCCGGGAAGCGGGCCGAGCAACCGCGCGCGCCGCGTGGAGCGGGCGCTGCAGTGGCTCCTCGCCCAGGAGCATCAGCGCTTCTTCCTGCTGCAGCAGAACGAGGCCAGCGACTGGGCCGACATCATGCCGCGCTCGGGGTTCGTGCTCTACACCAACGCCCTGTGGTATGCCGTCAAGCGCCGCTATGGCATGGATCGCGCCGAGGAGACGCGTGAGAGCTTCAACAGTCTCTTCCACCCCTTCTCCGCCGGCCTCGCCCCCTATCGCCGCGCGCGCCTCCTCAACGACTACGTGCTGCGCCGCGCCCGCAACCGCGGCTTGTATCTGAGCTTCGTCAACTTCTCGTTCTACGGCGAGGAGGGCGATGTCTTCGGCAATCTCCTCGCGGTCCTCTGCGGCCTTGCCGATCCGCGGGCGAGCCGCCGCACGCTCGAGGCTCTGGAACGGGCGCGGGTGAGCCGCCTCTATCCCGTGCGCGCGGTCACGCACCCCATCAGGCGCCGCAGCGCGCTCTGGCGCCCCTACATGGCCCGCCATCGGCAGAACGAGGCCTGGCAGTACCACAACGGCGGCATCTGGCCGATGGTCGGCGGCTTCTGGGTCGTCGCGCTCGCGGCCGCGGGCCGCCTGCCCGAGGCACGGCTCGAGCTGGCCAAGCTCGCCCGCGCCTGCGCCCTGCGCGACTGGTCCTTCAATGAGTGGCTGCACGGCACCGAGGGCACTCCCCGCGGCATGCCGGGCCAATCCTGGAACGCCGCCGCCTTCCTCATGGCCGAGCGCGCCCTTGCCGAGCGGCGCAATGTCCTCTTCCCGGATTAACGTCTTCCCCTCCAATGAATGCTGGAGTCTCCGCGCCGAGGCTCGGATGAGCCATTGGATTCGGCGTGAAACGTCCCCAGACTGACCCGCAATGTCAGTCCCCGCACCCGGCCATCCGCGCCGCTCCCCGCCCGGGGCCCCCGACCCGCTCTCTCTGAAGGGATTCTTCGGCGTCTTCCGCTACAGCCGGCGGGCCATCGAGCTCGTCTGGAGCACCAACCGCGCGCTGAGCCTCGCTCTCGGCGCCCTCACCCTCCTCGCGGGTGTGCTGCCCGCGTCCATCGGCTACCTCACCTCGCTCATCGTCGATGCGGTCGTCGCCGCGATCCGCTCCGGCGGCACCGACACGAGCCGGGTGGTCACGCTGGTCATCCTGGAAGGAGCGCTCGTCGCCGCCATGGCGGCCGCGCAACGCGGCCTCTCGCTGTCCCAGTCGCTTCTGCGCGTGCAGCTCGGACAGCGTGTCAACGAGATGATTCTCGAGAAGGCGCTCACCCTGGAGCTCAGCCAGTTCGAGGACTCCGAGTTCTACGACAAGCTGACACGCGCCCGCCGCGAAGCCTCCAGCCGGCCGCTCAGCCTGGTCATGCGGACCTTCGGCCTGGCGCAGAACGCCATACAGCTCGTGAGCTACGGCGTGGTGCTGGCGCGCTTCTCCCCGTGGGCGGTCGCCGTCCTCCTGATCGCGGGCCTGCCCGCGTTCGTCGCGGAGGCGAAGTTCTCGGGGGATGCGTTTCGGCTCTTTCGCTGGCGCTCGCCCGAGACCCGCATGCAGACCTACCTCGAGACGGTGCTCGCGCGCGAGGATCACGTCAAGGAGGTGAAGCTCTTCGGGCTCGGCCCGCGGCTGCTGCAGCGGTACCGCGACATCTTTCGCAAGCTCTACGACGCGGATCGGGCGCTGACGGTGCGCCGCGACGCCTGGGGATTCGGTCTCGGACTCATCGCAACACTTACGCTGTATGCGGCCTACGCGTGGGTTGCGGTCAGCGCCGTCAGGGGAGCGATTACGCTCGGGCAGATGACGATGTACGTCACCTTCTTCCGCCAGGGGCAGTCGGCCTTGACCGCAATGTTGTCGGCGGTCAGCGGCATGTACGAGGACAACCTCTACCTCTCGACGCTGTACGAGTACCTGGAGACCGAGGTCCCGCCGCCCAGCGGCACCGTGGCTCGCGGGCCGCGGCCGCAGGACGGCGTGCGCTTCGAGGATGTGAGCTTCACCTATCCGGGGGCGCAGACCCCGGCGCTGCGGAACGTCACTCTCCACCTGACGCCCGGTGCGAGCCTCGCCCTGGTCGGCGAGAACGGCTCCGGCAAGACGACGCTCATCAAGCTGCTGACGCGGCTCTACTCCCCGACGGGCGGCCGGATCCTGCTCGACGGCGAGGATCTCGCGAGCTTCGAGGAGGGCGCGCTGCGCGAGCGCATCGGCGTGATCTTCCAGGACTTCACCCGTTACCAGATGCGGGTCGGGGAGAACGTGGGCGCGGGCGACGAGCGCTACTTCGAGGACGAGACGCGCTGGCGCGAGGCGGCGGCCTTGGGCAGGGCGAGCACCTTCATCGAGACCCTGCCCAAGGGCTATCACACGCAGCTCGGCAAGTGGTTCCAGGACGGCCGGGAGCTCTCGGGCGGCCAGTGGCAGAAGGTGGCGCTGTCACGCGCCTTCATGCGCGCGCGCGCGGACGTTCTGGTGCTTGACGAGCCGACCGCGGCGATGGACGCGCGGGCCGAGGCCGAGGTCTTCGAGCACTTCCGCCAGCTCGCGCGCGAGCGCATCACGATCCTCATCTCGCACCGCTTCTCGACGGTGCGCATGGCCGATCAGATCGTGGTCCTCGAGGGCGGCCGGATCGCGGAGCGCGGCAGCCACGAGGAGCTGATGCGCCTGGACGGCGCCTATTCGCGCCTCTTCACCTTGCAGGCGCGCGGCTACCGGTGAGGTCCGCTCAGCCGCCGCCCGCGCCCTTGCGCCGGCTCTTGGCCGCCTCGCGCTCGCGCCGCAGGTCGCGCTGCATGCGCAGGTAGTCCACCGGCTGGATGGTCTTGATGATGCAGTTCCACCCCTCGACGCGCACGGAGTCGAAATGCGCATAGAGGGTATTCGCGGTGGGGTGCAGGACGATGCTCCGGGCGAACATCAGATCGGTGCAGGGCCGGAAGACGGTGATGAGGTAGGCCTGGTTGATGTCGGTCCAGATCACGAGCTGATCGCGCGAGATCGGCTCCCAGCCGTCGTAGCCGGTGAGCCAGGTGAAGTGATCGACCGGCTTGCCGGCGTAGGCCTCGAACCGGGCGCGCTCGGCGGCGTCGCGCTGCTTGAGCGGAATGCCCGAGCAGGAGGCGAGCAGCGCCGCGGCGGCGAGCAGGAGCGCGGCCCTGAAACAGGATCTTGAGCATGACATGAGATCGGCTCCGTCTGTCCCGCGGCAGCGCATAACGCGCCGCCCGCCCGTGAGTTGACATGGAATCGCCGTTACAGTTCGCTCGTGAGCAATGCCACCGGGAAGGACCGCAGCGCCGCCGCCGCGCTGATCGCGGGCGCTTCCCGGCCGGCTGACTGCGACACCTGCGCTCCGTCCAGCACGCCGCGCAGCGGAGCCTCGAGGGCGAACGGCAACTGCACCTGGGTATCCGCCCACACCCCGGCGCCGAGCGGCGGCCGCGGCGGATCATCCCAGGCCGCGCCCGCGGCGTCCATGAGCTTCAGGTACAGGCGGGGCGCCATGACGACCGCCAGCCTGCCTTCCAGGCGGCGCGCGAATGCGCACAGGTGGGGCGCGCGCCGGCCCGTGACCTTCAGCGGCAGGTACTCCCCGCGCTCGAAGAGCTCCGGGTCCCGCCGCCGCAGCTGCAGCACCCTGACATGGAGGAAGAGCTTGCAGCGCGGATCGGCGACGTCCGCGGCGAGCGCCGGCGCCGGAGAGTCCCGATCGGGAGCGTCCGCCAGCGCCTCCAGGAGCCGCCGGCGCGCGGCGTAATCGACCGGACGGCGGTTGTCCGGATCGACCAGCGAGAACCGCCAGCTCTCGTTGCCCTGATAGATGTCGGGAACTCCGGGGGCCGTGAGCTTGAGGAGCGTTTGCGACAGGCCGTTCAGCAGCCCGAAGCGCACGATGCGCCGGTTGAATGCGCGAAAGTCGGCCAGGAAGAGGTTCCCCTCGCGCGGCTCGAGAGCCGAGCGGATGAACTGCGTCAGCGCCTCCTCGTACTGCGCATCGGCGGCCGCCCAGCTCGTGTGCGCCTTGGCCTCGCGCGCGGCCTTCAGCATGTACGCTTCGATGCGTCCGCGATACACGTCCAGGGCGGCCTCGTCCGGCTCCTCGAGCGGCCAGGTCCCGATGAGCGTCTGATAGAGGAGGTACTCGTCATCGGGCGAGGGCGCAGGCACGCCGCCGACCTCCCGCCGCCGCGTGCGGTTGAGCCGCCGCCAGCGGTCCGCCGCCCGCCGCCATGCGGCAGGCATCTCCGACAGCACGCTGATGCGGGCGCGCACGTCCTCCGAGCGTTTGGTGTCGTGCGTGGAGGTCGCGAGCATCTCGTGCGGACGATGCCGGGCGCGATCCTGAGCGTCGGCGTGGAAGGCGCTGACGCTGGATCCGTAGAGATCGGGCTCGCCGCCGACCTCGTTGAGCGAGACCAGCCGGTTGTAGCGGTAGAGCGCCGTATCCTCTATGCCCTTGGCCGTGGTGGGCGCGGTGATCTGCTGGAATTTCATCGCGAAGCGGCGCATGCGCGCGCGTGCGCTCTCGCCCGGGGCGGCGAGCTCGAGGAGGAGCGCGCTGCGCACGAAATCCAGCACGGGCTGCGCGGTCGAGGAGGCGCGGCGGCGCGCCGCCGCGATCGCCCCGTCGATGTAGCGCCGGTCGGTGTCGGAAACGGTATCCGTGACGTAGGTCCTGTAGACCGGAAAGCAGGCGATGACCTCGGCAAGCGCCCGCCACAGGCTGGCGAGCGTGAAGTCGCGCGTGCGCCGGTCATCGTGCGCTATGCGCGCCAGCAGGTTGGCGGCCGTGGTGAGCTCGGAGGCGAGGGAGCGGCGCAGCACCAGGTGCTGGCATTCGTAGGCGATGTCGGGCCAGTGCCGGGGCTCCCCGATGAAGGACCGGTACACCCGGTCCATGCGCGCCTTGCTGCCCGCATCGACGAGAAGCCGGCTCGCCACGTTGGCGAAGTGATAGCCGGTCTCGCCGTCGACCGGCCATTGCGGCGGCAGCCGCTCGAAGGAGGCGGTGATCTTCTCGGCGACGAGATAGAGGGGATGGCCGCCGGCGGCGGCCGTCACCTGCGATACCCGCCCGGTGAGGCGCAGGAAATAGCCGAGCGGATCGTACAGGCCGTCGGCATGATCGACCCGCAGGCCCTCGAGCGCGCCCGCCGCGACGAGCTCGAGAGCGAGGCGATGGGTCGCCTCGAACACGGCCTCGTTCTCGACGCGCAGGGCCGCGAGATCGTTGACGTCGAAGAAGCGGCGGTAGTTGATGTCGTCCGATGCGACCCGCCAGTAAGCCAGGCGAAACGCCTGCGACTCGAGCAGCTCGTGCAGCGGGTCGAAGCTCGCGGGATCGCCCGGATCGCCCGCCAGCCGGGCGAGCGCCCGGTCGATCGCCGCCGACACCCCGGCGTCCGCGGCGGCGAGCTCCGCGAGCGCCCGCTTGTGAGCCTCCTTGTCGCGGTCGCGCTCGGCTATCTGCTCCGATGTCGGGCCGCGGCGGTCGGGCAGCGCGCCGAAGCGGCGGCGCAGCGACTCGAGCTGCGCATTGCGCGCGAGCGCCAGCACCGCATCCAGGATGCGCGGGTAGGTGCGCGGGTCGAGCGGCAGACGATGCTCGTGGTAATGGATCGCGAACGAGCCGAGCTCGCGCTCGAACCGCAGCCCGAGATCGCCGCGCTCGAGAACGACTCCATAAGGATCGGCCAGCACCGGCACCAGTACCTTGTCGGCGAGCGCCGGGTTCACCGGGCTCCAGTCGATGTCGAAGTAGTCGGCGTAGATCGAGGCCTGGCCGTTCTCGAGCACGTCCATCCACCACGCATTGTCGGATCCCATGACGCCGACGTGATTCGGCACGATGTCCAGGATGTGCCCCATGCCGTGGGCGCGCAGCTGCGCTACCAGGCGGTCGAAGTCCTCGCGGCTGCCGATCTCCGGATTGAAGGAGTTGTGATCGACGACGTCATAGCCGTGGGCGCTGCCCGCACGGGCGCGGAAATAGGGTGAGCAGTAGACATGACTGACGCCCAGGGCCGCGAGGTATGGAACGATGGCCGTCAGGTCCTTGAACGTGAACCCGGCGTTGAGCTGGACGCGATAGGTGGCGCGCGGTACCCGCCGCAACGCGGACATGTCGCGACGTCCCGGGTCAGCGCACGGCACGGGTACGCTCCAGGAGCCATGTCACGCTCCACGGCGCCAGCTCGTTGCGGCTGATGGCCGCCCGGATGCCCGGGTGAGTCGCGAAGATCATGCGGCCGGCCGGCCGGCCCACGACCGGCGCCGAGCTGCCTCGCAGGTTGGCGAGCAGGTGCAGCACGCCGCCGTCCTGCAGCCTCCAGTCGACGGCGAAGGCGCCTCCCGGATCGAAGTCGACGCAGGCGCTGCCGGCGATTCGCGGCAGGAGCGGCGCGATGTCGCGGCGGCGAATCGCGAGCAGCCGGCGGTAGTGATCGAACATCCTGGCGTGCGCGGGCTGCGCCAGGCGGCCCCATTCGAGGCGGGCCGAGGCGAAGGTTGCCGCGGCGGACGGGTCGGGAACGGTGCCCTGGAAGTGCGCGAACTCGCGCAGGCGCCCCTCCCGTACCTTGCCGGCGAGCTCGGGCTCGAAGTCGCAGAAGTAGGGAAAGGGCTCGGGCGCGGCCCACTCCTCGCCCATGAAGAGCATCGGCGGGGAAGGCGTGAGCAGCAGCACCGCCGCCGCGGCGCGCAGCGCCTGCGCGGGGGCGAGCTGCGCCAGCCGCTCGCCGCGGGCGCGGTTGCCGATCTGGTCGTGGTTCTGCAGGAAGTTGACGAAGGCCGAGGGCGGCAGATGCGCGCTGGGCTCTCCCCGCGGGCCGCCGAGGTGGCCGGAGCTCTCGCCCTGGTAGGCGAACCCTTCCGCGAGCGAGCGGCAGAGGAGGCGGTGCGGCCGGTCCCGATAGTCCCGATAGTAGCCGTCGGACTCGCCCGTGAGCAGGACATGAAGACAGTGATGGCTGTCGTCGTTCCACTGGGCATCGAAGGTGTCCGGGGCGCCGGGCGGCCCGAGGCGGCGCGCCTGGTTGGCGAGGTTCTCGAGCACGAGATACACCGGCCGCGCGCGGCCCGGGCCGGCGCGCGCCGCGCGCGCGATCTCGGTGAGGATGTGCGGCTCGCCGCCGTCGAGGATCGTATGCACCGCATCGAGCCGCAGCCCGTCGAGGTGGTATTCCTCCAGCCAGTAGAGCGCGTTGTGGATGAAGAAGTCGCGCACCGCGCGGCTCTCCGGGCCGTCGAAGTCCATGGCCGCCCCCCAGGGAGTCGAGTGGCGCCCGGTGAAGAACTGCGGCGCATAGCGGTGGAGGAAGTTGCCCTCGGGGCCGAAGTGGTTGTAGACGACGTCGAGCATCACCGCGATGCCGTGCGCGTGGGCGGCGCACACCAGCGATTTGAGCTCTTCCGGCGTCCCGTATGCCGAGGCCGGAGCGTAGGGCAGCACGCCGTCGTATCCCCAGCCGCGCGAGCCGGGGAACTCGGCGACCGGCATGAGCTCGATCGCCGTCACGCCGAGCCGCTGCAGGTGCTCCAGCCTGCGCGCGACCGCGGCGAACGTGCCTTCGGGAGTGAACGTGCCGACATGCAGCTCGTAGATCACCGCTTCGCGCCAGGGCGGCGGCCGCCAGTCCTCGTCCGTCCAGTCGAAGGAGCCGGGATCGACGACCTCGCTCGGGCCGTGGACTCCCTCGCCGTTGCGCCGCGACGCCGGATCGGGCACCGGCATCCCGCCGTCGACCCGGTAACGATAGCGGCTGCCCGCGTGCGCCTCGCCGGTGAGAAGCTCGGCCCAGCCGTCAGCGCCTCTCTCGAGCGGCACGCTGCGCTGCCGCGCCGCCGGCGATTCCAACACCAGGTCCACCCGCGCGGCCGCGGGGGCCCACAGCCGGAACCGTACCCGCCCGTCCGGCAGCACCTGCGCCCCGAAGGGCATCTCGTGGCGGCGGGCCGTCATCCGATCCCCGGCGCGCGGACTGCGGCATTCACGCTGGAGAGGCAGCGCCGCCTCCCTGTTGCAACGGGCCGCGGCACTGGATCGATACACCGCTCGCCGGCATATCGGCCATGAGGCCGCCGCCAGGCGCTCGACAGTCTCTCCGGCGGCTCGCGCAAAGCGAGTGCAACGGCACGGTGGTTTCGACTGCGAGTGTGCGTTGGGTAAGGGTACATGGTCGTTTCCGGGCGGGAACGTCAGCCTCCTGACTCTGGAAATCCCCTCCCTCGAGGCGGGGGAAGACGTCAACCGTAGAGCGTCTCGCGCAGGAGCGCGTGCGACCGCCCCTGCAGCGGATAGCGCGTCCCCGGCTCCAGGCGCTGCTGCGCGAACGGCGCGGCGGCGGCTGCGGTATCGAGCACCGTCCACCAGACCTTCCCGGCGAGGAGAGCGGGCAGCTGGAACGGGATCGCCTCGTGGTGCGCGTTGCAGAGCAGCACGAAGTTGTTGTCCGTCACCAGCTTGCCGCGCCGGTCGCGCCGCTCGATGGCCGCCCCCGCGAGATAGAGCCCGAGGCAGCGCGCGTACGGCACACCCCAGTCCCGCCCGGTCATCTCGCGTCCGTCGGGGCTCAGCCAGATGATCTCCCGCAGGCCGTCCGCGGTCACCGTATCGCCCTGCAGGAAGCGCCGGCGGCTGAACACCGGGTGGCGCCGCCGCACGGCGATCAGCCTGCAGGTGAACTCGAGAAACGCCTGCCGCTCGGCATCGAGCTGCCAATCCAGCCAGGAAAGCGCGCTGTCCTGGCAATAGGCGTTGTTGTTGCCCAGCTGAGTGCGGCCGAGCTCATCGCCGCCGAGCACCATGGGCACGCCCTGCGACAGCAGGAGCGTCGCCATGAGGTTGCGCTTCTGCCGGGCGCGCAGGGCGCGGATCGCGGCATCGTCGGTCGCTCCCTCGGTCCCGCAGTTCCACGACCGGTTGTGGCTGGTGCCGTCGCGGTTGTCCTCGCCGTTCGTCTCGTTGTGCTTGTCGTTGTAGCTCACCAGGTCCTCGAGCGTGAAGCCGTCGTGGGCCGTGATGAAGTTGATGCTGGCGTGGGGCTTCCTGCCGCTCGCCTCGTAGAGGTCGGCGGAGCCGGTGAAGCGGCGCGCGAACTCGCCGATCTGCCTCTCGTCGCCCTTCCAGTAGGCGCGCATGCTGTCGCGGTACTTGTCGTTCCACTCGTTCCAGCCGGGAGGGAAGTTGCCGACCTGATAGCCGCCGCTGCCGATGTCCCAGGGCTCGGCGATGAGCTTGACCTGCGAGATGACGGGATCCTGGCCGATGGTGTCGAAAAAGGAGCCCAGCCGGTCGACGTCGTAGAGCTCGCGCGCCAGCGCGGAGGCGAGGTCGAAGCGGAAGCCGTCGACGTGCAGCTCCTGCACCCAGTAGCGCAGGCTGTCCATGATGAGCTGCAGCACGCGCGGGTGCTGCAGGTTCAGGGTGTTGCCGGTGCCGGTGAAGTCCATGTAGTGGCGCTCGCTCTCGGGGCTCAGGCGATAGTAGGCGGCATTGTCGATGCCGCGCAGCGAGAGCGTCGGCCCGAGCTCGTTGCCTTCGGCCGTGTGGTTGTAGACGACATCGAGGATCACCTCGATGCCGGCCGAGTGCAGCGTCTTCACCATCGTCTTGAACTCGCTGGTCTGGCCGCTCGCCGAGTAGCGCCGCTCCGGCGCGAAGAAGCCGATGGTGTTGTAGCCCCAGTAGTTGCGCAGCCCCTTCTCGAGGAGCGTCCGGTCATCGACGAAGGCATGCACGGGCATCAGCTCGAGGGCGGTGATGCCGAGGCGCTGGAAGTGCTCGATCATCGGCGCCGTCGCCAGCCCCGCATAGGTGCCGCGCAGCTGCGGCGGCACGTCGGGGTGGCGCAGGGTCAGTCCCCGCACGTGCGCCTCGTAGATCACGGTGTCGTGCCAGGAAACGCGCGGCGGCCGGTCATCGCCCCAGGTGAAGGCCGGATCGATCACCCGGCACTTCGGCGTGCCGGCGGCGCTGTCGCGCTTGTCGAAGGACAGATCGCCCTTCGGATGCCCCAGGCGGTAGCCGAAGTGGGCATCGCTCCAGAGGAGCGCGCCTTCCAGCCGCTTGGCGTAGGGCTCTATCAGCAGCTTGTTGGGATTGAAGCGCTGGCCCCGCTCGGGGCGGTAGGGCCCGTGCACCCGATAGCCGTAGAGGAGCCCCGGCCGGGCCTCGGGAAGGTAACAGTGCCAGATCTCATCCGTGCGCTCGCGCAGCTCCAGGCGCTGCACCTCGTGCCGCCCCGAGGGGTCGAAGAGGCACAGCTCCACCTTGTCGGCGCTGGCGGAGAAGAGCGAGAAATTGACGCCCTCGCCGTCCCAGGTGGCGCCGCGCGGATAGGGCTGGCCGGGCCATACGGCGCCGATCCGCTGCCCTTCCCGGGGCCGGGGGCCGGCGATGCTGCGCCGGCGGGTCGACGTTCGGTCCAAGGCACCTCCCAGGTCCTCACTCGATGATCGCGAGGAGGCTATGGAGGGGAATGCGGGTCCAGTCCACACGGTTCCCGAGCTCGTAGCGCACCTCGTAGAGCGCCTTGTCGATCTCGAAGAGAGTGAGGAGCGGCTGCGCCGCCGGCAGCGACTCGTACAGGCCCGTGGTGCCCGCGACCTCGTCGTAGGAGGCGAGGAAGCTGCGCCGGGCCTCCTGCTCCCAGGTCTGCAGTTGCTGCTCCCACCGGCCGCAATCGTCGCCGCCCTGCGGCGCGCAGCGCTCGATCGCCGCGTGGCGCGCGTAGGCGAACGAGCGCAGCATCCCGGCCACGTCCGTGAGCGGGGAGTGCTTGAGGCGGCGCTCGGCGAGGGTGCGCCCGGGCTCGCCCTCGAAGTCCACGATGACGAAGTCGTTGCGCTGCAGGAGCACCTGTCCCAGATGATAGTCGCCGTGGCGCCGTATCTTCAGGCCCCGGGGCGTGCCGGCCGTGCAGCCGTCGATCTGCCGCAAGAGTGACGCTGATCGCGCCAGCAGAGCGTGCCCGTCCGCCACCACGGCGGCGGGCAGCTGCGCCAGCCGTCCCTGCAGCAGGGCCAGGGTGGCCTCCGCCGCGCTGTGCGTCGCCGCGCGCCATGCGGCCACGTCCTCGGCCGCAATCGGCTCCGGGGCGAAGGCGGGATCGTCCGTCGGCCTGGCGAGGGCGCGGTGCAATTCCGCCGTGCGAATGCCGAGCGTCCTCACCAGGGAGAGGTAGAGGCCGTGCGCGTCATCGAGCATCGGGACGCCGCTGCGGCGGTCCTCCAGGAAGCGCGTCAGATAATCCAGGGTGTAGGTCCAGCCGTCACCCTGGTTGGGCACGAAAGCCTGCAGCAACGCCATGGTATAGCCGACGGACTCGCGGTCGGTGTACTCCGCGGCGCCGGCCACCGGCACGATGTTGGGGAAGCGGGCCACCTCGGTGAGATAGCGGCCGATCTCGAGCTCCGGATTCAGGCCGGGCTGCAGCTTGCGGTAGACCTTGAGGAAGAAGGTCTCGCCGATGCGCAGCGTGGTGTTGCTGCTCTGGGCGTTCGTCTGCGTGACCGGCAGCTCCACGGCCGGGTCGCCGCGCAGCTCGGCGAAGAGCGCGGTGGGCGTGAATCGAACGTGGCCGTCCTGGGTGGGAAGCTGCGCGGATGCGCCGATGGCATCGATGATGGCGCGGGCGAATCCATCGTCGCCGCAGGCGTCCGCGAGCACGCCTACGGTCGCCTGTTGCCGCACCCGGGCGAGCGCCGCCGGCTGCAGCCTGCGCCAGCGCGCCTCCTCGGTGTCCTCGAACGCAATGGCGAGCGGCACGAAGTACCGCTCGCTCACCCCCGCGCTCTCCACGCGGTAGATGCCGGCGAGCCAGCGAGGCAGCGGGTCCTGGCGCTCGGCGTGATCGAGCAGCCGCGCGCAGCTGATCGGCGAGCCCTTGCCCGCGAACCAGCGCTGGGCGGCGATGTACTGCGGGATGATCCGCTCCTCCAGCTGCGCGCGCAGCCGCTGCGCGAGCCCGGCGCGCCAGGCGGCGACCTTGTCCGGGAAGAAGCTGTTCCAGCCCTCCACCAGCACCAGCACCGGCAGATCCTCGCGCGGCAGCCGCTCGTCGTGCCA
>DAHUXV010000145.1 GCA_027306985.1 Gammaproteobacteria bacterium
GCGGATCCGGTCGAAGAGCGCGGGCGCGATCGCGGTGTAGCCTTCGGCCGCGAAGCCGTCGGTAACGGCGCGGATGTGGCGGTTGACTCCGAAGATCTCCTGCAGCACCACGACGGCGCCGCGGGGCCGGCCCGGCGGGGCGGCAAGATAGGCCTGGAACTCATGGCCGTCGCGGGCCATGAGGGTGGTGAAATCTCCCATGGTGGGCAGACCCTTCGCGTACTGCTGGTTGGGCCGAGGAGAATAGCGCCGGGGAGCCCGGTGGTGCCAGTGTGGGAGCGAGGCGAGGCCTCGACCGGCGAATGCCGGCCGGCCCGCAGCAGGTCGCCGGGAGCGCCAGCGCTCGATGCCCCCGAAGGGGCCAATCCCGCGACGGGCCGGATAACGGCTCGGCGCGCGGATGGGGCCGGGCAATGGTAGCGTAGGCAGACAGGGGCGGTCCGTCCGGCACCGCAAGGCGCCGCGTCCCCGGGGAGGCTCCATGCTCGTGGGTACAGCAGTGCGGCGCGTCGCCATCCTGGGCGGCGTGCGCATTCCGTTCGCCAGGGCGCACACGGCGTATGCGACCGTCGGCAACCAGGAGATGCTGACGGCGGTCCTGCGCACGCTCGTCGAGCGCTTCGAGCTCCACGGCGTGCGGCTGGGAGACGTCGCCGCCGGCGCGGTCATCAAGCATCCACGCGACTACAACCTGACGCGGGAATGCGTGCTCGCCAGCGGCCTCGACCCGCGGACCCCCGGTCTTGACCTGCAGCGCGCCTGCGGCACGAGTCTCGAGGCTGCGATCGTCACGGCCAACAGGATCGCTCTCGGCCAGATCGAGTGCGGCATCGCCGGCGGTGTCGATACGATCAGCGACCCGCCGGTGGCCTATCCGCGCGACTACCAACAGCTGCTGCTCGCGAGCGCGCGCGGCAAGAGCCTCGGGGAGCGCCTGCGGCCATGGCTGCGGCTGCGGCCGCGCCACTTCAAGCCCGTCCTGCCCGCGGTGGTCGAGCCGCGCACGGGACTGTCCATGGGCGAGAGCGCCGAGCTCATGGCGCAGCGCTGGCGCATCGGCCGCGAGGACCAGGACGGGCTCGCCTACGAGAGTCACATGAGGGCGGCGGCCGCGTGGCGCGAGGGCTTCTACGACGACCTGGTCGTGCCCTTCCTCGGCCTCCGGTGCGACAACAACGTCCGCCCCGACACCTCGCTCGAGAAGCTCTCCAGATTGCGCCCGAGCTTCGACCCGGCGGACGGCACCCTGACCGCCGGCAACAGCACCCCGCTGACGGATGGGGCGAGCGCGGTGCTGTTGGCTTCGGAGGAGTGGGCCGCGCGGCGCAGTCTGCGGCCGCTCGCCTGGCTTCGCTACGGCAAGGTGTGGGCCGTCGATTTCGCGAGCGGCAAGGAGGGTCTGCTGATGGCGCCGGCCTACGCCGCGGCGGCGATGCTGCGGGATGCCGGGCTCACGCTGCAGAGCTTCGATTACTACGAGATCCACGAGGCGTTCGCGAGCCAGGTGCTGTGCACGCTGGCCGCCTGGCGGTCGCCGGAGTTCTGCCGCGAGGCGCTCGGCCTGGCGCAGCCGCTCGGCGCCATCGACCTCGGGCGGCTCAACGTCAAGGGCGGCAGCGTCGCGATCGGCCACCCGTTCGCCGCCACCGGCACGCGCATCGTGGCCACCCTGGCCAAGCTCCTGGCGGGTGATGCCGGCGCCACGCGCGGGCTCATCTCGGTGTGTACGGCGGGCGGGATGGGCGTCACGGCCATTCTGGAGCGCTGACGACCTTCGCGCCGGAGCGGGGATATACTGGGGGCGGAACGGGAGCGCGTACCGCCGGTGCCGCCCCCGCGTGAAGAATTACAGACGTGCGCAAGCACGCGCCGAGGGAGGTCTTATGGTCAAAGTGTCGACAGGACCGGGCTCGTCATGATCACCTGAAGCGGTCAGGCCGCGCATCCGTGGGCTAGAGATCCATCGATTGGACGAGAATCCCTTCGAAGAGACCGCCACGCTACGCTCCGACGTGGGTGCCCTGCTCGCGGGGCTGCCGCTCTTCAGCGGTCTCGACCCCGCGTTTCTGCGCGAGGTCGCCTCGGTTGCCGAGTGGCTGTCGCTTCCCGGCGGCGCGAAGCTCTTCTCGGCGGGAGATCCGCCCGACGCGCTCTACATGGTGCTGAGCGGCTGTCTCGGCGCCTTCGCCCCCGATCCCATCCGGCGGCGCTTCATCGCGCGCATCGCCGCGGGCGAGATGGTGGGGGAGATGGGCCTGATCTCCGGCCGGCCGCGCACCGCCGACGTCGTGGCCCTGCGCGATACGGAGCTCGCGCGGATCTCGGCCAGGACCTTCAACGAAGTGCTGCGCAGCCAGCCGGAGGCGATGCTGCGCATCGCGCGCCTCACGGTCGATCGCCTGGCGCAAACCCAGTCCCAATCGGCTCTGGCCGCGGCTCACAACCGCGGCGCGTGCACTTTCACCGTGCTGCCGCAGAGCATGGAAGTCGATTTCGGCGGCTTCGCGACCAAGCTGGTGAAGGCGCTCTCCGCTCTCGGACGCGCCGAGCTCGTCTGGAGCGTGCGCGCCAAGACGCACACCAGCCAGTGGTTCAACCGGATCGAGGCCGCCAACGATTACGTCGTCTACGTCGCCGACCCGACCCCCGATCGCTGGACCAAGCTGTGCGTGCGCCAGGCGGACGCGCTGCTCCTGCTCGCGCGCGCGGAGAGCCCCGCGGGCAGCTGGGCGGCGCTGCGCTGGCCGCACGATCACAGCATGGCGCCGCAGCGCTCCGAGCTCGTCCTGCTGCACGACAGCGGGCTCGAGACCGGCGCCGCCGCGCGCTGGCTGTTGGAGCTGCCGGACGTCCCCCATCACCACGTGCAGTTCCCGGCCGACTATTCGCGCCTCGCGCGGGTGTTGACCGGCCGGGGTGTCGGGCTGGTGCTGTCGGGGGGCGGTGCGCGCGGCTTTGCCCACATCGGGGTCGTCAAGGCGCTGCGCGAGGCCGGGGTTCCGGTCGACCTGGTGGGCGGCACCAGCATGGGCGCCATCCTCGGCGCGGGCGTCGCACTGCGCTGGAGCATCGATGAGCTGACGGAGCGCTTCCGGCGCGCCTTCGTCGATTCGAGGCCGCTTCGCGACTATACGCTGCCCTTCGTGTCGCTCGTCTCCGGGCGCAAGGTGAGCACGCGCCTCTACGAGGCCTTCGGCGACCTCGCGATAGAGGATCTGCCGCTCGATTTCTTCTGCGTGTCGTCCAACCTCACCACCGGGCAGACGATGGTGCATCGCCGCGGCACGCTGTGGCGCTGGCTGCGCGCCTCGGTCGCCGTGCCCGGAGTCCTGCCGCCCGTCCTGCACCACGGCGAGGTGTTGGTGGACGGCGGCGCGATGAACAACCTCCCGGTCGACGCCATGCGCGAGCTCGCGCGCGGTCCCGTGATCGGCTGCGACGTCGGCGCCGACCGGGCGTTCACCGCGCGCAGCGACGACATCGACGTCCCGCCGCCCTGGCAGCTGCTGCGCTGGATCAAGGCGCGCCGCCAGTGTCCCACCATCTTCCAGATCCTGTGGCGCTCCGGCATGGTCAACAGCGCCGCGAGCAGCATCGCCCATCGTGCGCAGTCGGACCTGATCCTGCAGCCGCCGCTCGCCGACGTCGACATGCTCAACTGGGACGCGTTCGACCGGGCGATCCGGGCCGGCTACGAATACGCGGCCAGAAGACTGGAAGAGCTGCCGGCGGATTCGCCGATGTTGCGTTGCGCGGCCGACGCCTGATGCGCAGCCGGGACTTCAGTCGATGCGCGCCGGCGCCAGGCGCGGCGAGAGCAGGTGGACGACGAGGAGCGCGAGCAGGTAGGCGCAGCCGGCGAACGCGAACAGCGGCTTGAAGCTGCCGAGCCGCTCGAGCACCCAGCCGGCGTACTGGGCGAGCAGCATGCCGCCGATCGCGCCCGCGGTGCCGCCGATGCCGATCAGCGAGCCGACCGCCCGGCGCGGAAAGACATCGGAGGGCAGGGTGAAGAGGTTGCAGGAGAAGCCCTGGTGCGCCGCGGCCGCGACGGCCACGATCGCGACCGCTCCCCACAGGCTGTTGACGGAGGCCGCCGCGAAGACCGGCAGCACCAGGATGGCGCAAAGCAGCATGGTGTACTTGCGCGCCGCGTTGAGCGAGAAGCCGGCGCGCAGCAGCCGCGAGGACATCCAGCCGCCGGCGACGCTGCCGAGGTCCGACACGAGGTAGACGGCGACGAGCGGCGGGCCGAAGGTCTCGAGGTCGAGATGATGCCGCTTGACCAGGAAGTCGGGCAGCCAGAAGAGCCACATCCACCACACCGGGTCGGTGAGGAATTTCGCGATCGCGAACGCCCACGTCTCCCGCACCTTGAGCAGCCTCCGCCAGGGAATCGATACCGCCGGGTCGGGCGGATCGCTTTCGATGAGCGCGAGCTCGGCCGGCCCGAGCCGCGGCTGCTGCCGCGGCGGCCGGTAAACGGCCAGCCACACGACCAGCCACACCAGGGTGAAGCTGCCCGTGATGAGGAAGGCGGCGCGCCAGCCGAACGCCAGGGTGATGGCCGGCACGATGAGCGGGGTGACGATCGCCCCGATGTTGGTGCCGGCATTGAAGATGCCGGTCGCCAACGCGCGCTCGCGCTTCGGAAACCATTCGGCGACCGCCTTCAGGGCCGCCGGGAAGTTGCCCGCCTCCCCGAGCCCGATGGCGAAGCGCGCCGCGATGAAGTCGGTGAGCGAGCTCGCCCAGGCGTGCGCCATGTGCGCCGCCGTCCACACTCCCACCGCGAGGGCGTATCCGGCGCGGGCCCCGATCCGATCGATCAGCTTGCCGAAGGCGAGGTACCCGATCGCATAGGCGAGCTCGAACCAGAAGACGATGTTGCCGTAGTCGCCCTGGCTCCAGTGGAACTTCTGCGCCAGGGTCGGCTCGAGAATGCCGATGATCTGGCGATCGACATAGTTGAGCGCGGTGGCCGCGAAGAGCAGCGCGCAGACGACCCAGCGAAACCTGCCGACACGCTCGACGGCCGCCTCCGCTCGCGCTGCCGTCGTGGCGGTCATCTTCGCTGCGCGCCTGCGGCGCATCCCGCCGCAGTGAGGGCCGCGAGCACGCCCCGGGCCGCGATGTTGTCGTAAGCCTCGCGCAGCGCGTGTGTGAATCGCGGCTCTTGCGTCAGCGCGGACGGAAAGACGCCCGGCAGATCGAAGAACCGCGACAGGTCGCGACCCGCATCGCCTGTCAGCTCCCGGCCCAGCGCCCCGAGCGGCGCGCCGAGGGGATCGACGATGGCGACGTCCTGGCGCGCCCGCAGGCGCACGAAGTGCATCCAGGCGGCGATCGGCACCGCGAGCCGGGTGAGCGGGCGTCCGGCGCGCAGCGCATCTTCGATCGTGCCGAGGATGCGGATGGGGAGCTTCTGCGAGCCGTCCCAGGCGATCTGCGCCAGCTGGTGCCGCATCGCCGGGTTCTCGAACCGGCGCAGGATCGACTGCCGGTAGGCGGCGAGCGCCCCCGGTTGCGGAACGGTCAGCGTCGGCTCGATGTCCTCGATCATCAGACGCTCGACGAACGCGCGCAGCGTCGGCTCCGCCATGGCGCGCGCGACGGTCTCGAGGCCCGCGAGCAGTCCGAGGTAGGCGAGGGTGGAGTGCGCGCCGTTCAGGAGGCGAAGCTTCGCCCGCTCGTATGCGGTCACATCGCGGCTCACCGTGATGCCGACCGATGCCCAGTCGGGTTGCGATGCGAAGTCGACCTCTTCCACGACCCATTGGATGAACCGCTCGCGCTGGACCGGCCACGCATCGTCGAGACCGGCCGCCTGCGCGACCCGCGCGCGCAATGCCGGGTCGGTGGCCGGGGTGATGCTGTCGACCATGGTGCGCGGAAAGCGCGCCGCGGCTTCGATCCAGGCGGCGAGACCCGGGTCGCGCCGCGCCGCAAAGGCGAGCACCGCGCGCCGCAGCGTCGGGCCGTTTTCCGACAGATTGTCGCAGGAGACCGTGAGATACGGCTCGAGCCCGCGCTCGCGCCGCAGCTCCAGGCCGCGCACCAGCCAGCCGATGAGGCTGTTGGGCGCGTCGGGATGGCTCAGATCGTGGACGATGTCCGGATGCGCGAGGTCGAGCCGGCCGCCGCCGTCCAGGCAGTAGCCTTTCTCGGTCACCGTCATCGTGACCACCGAGATCTCGGGATCGCAGAGGCGGCGGCTCACCGCCGCGGGGCTCTCGGCGGCGACCAGCAGCTCGCGGATGGAGCCGATGACGCGCAGCGTCGGCGCCTCGTCGAGCTCCACCAGGGTGTAGAGGCCGTCCTGCGGCGCGAGCGCATCGCGGAGCGAGGCGGTCCTGAGCGAGACCGCGCAGATCGCGCGGGCCGCGTCCTTCTCGAGCAGGCGGTCGAAATAGAACGCCTGGTGCGCTCGATGAAACGCCCCGGGCCCGAAGTGCACCGTGCCGATGCGCGTGCGCGACCGGCGATAGCCCGGGCGCACGAGCTGTTGCGAGCCGCGCTCCAGGGTGCGCTCGCTCAGGCGCACGGAGCCCGGGCCGGCAGCCGCCGATGTGGCCGTCCGCGCATCCGTCAAAGGGTGACTCCGGTCTTCCAGATGGCGAGCTCGCGCTCGCCGTTGCGCTCCGCGCAGGTCGGCTGGCCGGAGGCGGTGGCGAGGATCAGATCGAGCAGCGCGCGGCTCCGCTCCTCCATCGCCGCGCCCGCGAGGAGCGTTCCGGCGTCGAAATCGATCCAGCGCGGCTTGGCCTGCGCGAGCGCGCTGTTGCTCGCGATCTTCAGGGTCGGAGCCGCAAACCCGAGCGGCGTGCCCCGGCCGGTGGTGAAAAGTAGCAGCGTCGCGCCGGCGGCGGAGAGCGCGGTGCCCGAGACGGCGTCGTTGCCGGGCGCCTCGAGCAGCGCCAATCCCGGGCGGCGCACACGCTCGCCATAACGCAACACCTGGGTCAGGCGCGCCTCGCCCGCCTTCTGCACCGCGCCGAGAGACTTTTCCTCCAGCGTCGTGATGCCCCCCGCCTGGTTGCCCGGGGAGGGATTCTCCGACACCGGTTGTCCGGCGGCGGCGAAGTAATGCTTGAAGTCGTTGACGAGCGTGCCGACGGCCTCGAATACGCTTCGGTCCGCCGCCCGCGCCATGAGCAGTTGCTCGGCGCCGAAGATCTCGGGAATCTCGGTGAGGATGGGAGTGCCGCCCGCGCGCGCGAGCTCGGTGCTGATGCGGCCGACGAGCGGGTTCGCGGTGACCCCGCTGAAGGCGTCGGAGCCGCCGCACTTGAGGCCCAGCACCAGGTCCGAGAGCGGCCGCGGCTCGCGCCGGTCGCGGGCGAGCCGCTCGGCGAGTTCCTCCAGCGCCCGCACTCCTTCCTCGATCTCATCGCCCACGGCTTGCGCGTTGAAGGCGCGGACGCGCTCGGGATCGAGCTCCGCCGCGGCGAGCAGCGCCGCGAGCTGGTTGTTCTCGCAGCCGAGCCCGACGACCAGCACGCCTCCGGCGTTGGGATGCGCGAGGAGCGAGGCGAGCAGCCGGCGGGTGTGCGCGAGATCGTCGCCGAGCTGCGAGCAGCCGAAGGGGTGAGTCAGGGCGTACACGCCGTCGATCTTGCCGCGGAGGCGCTCGGCGGCGCCAGCGGCGATCCGGCGCGCCGTGCGTGCGACGCAGCCGACGGTGCAGACGATCCACAGCTCGTTGCGGGTGCCCACGCGGCCGTCGCGGCGCCGGTAGCCGAGAAAGGTGCGTGGCCCGGCGGGATCGGCCGCCGCGAGGGCTGCGTGCGGTGTGTAGGCGTAGTCGCAGCGGCCCGTCAGTGTGGTGGCGAGATTGTGGGTATGGACGTGCTCGCCCTGAGCGATGTCCCGGGTGGCGCGGCCGATGGGCCAACCGTACTTGCGGACCAGGCTGCCGGCCGCGAGCGCAGCCGCGGCGATCTTGTGGCCCCGCGGCACGGGCGTACGCACCCCGATCGCATCCGAGCCCGAGCGCGCCGTCTCCCCGGGCTGCAGGTCGCGCAGCGCGACCAGGACGTCATCCTGCGGGTGCACTCGTAATGCATCGGGTGGCAGCGATCCGGCCATGGCGTCTATGGTAACCGGTAGCATAACCGTGCACCATAGGCTTCCGGAAACGCCTCTGCTAAAGTCCAACGGCAAAAAGACGGGCTGCCTCGAGATATCCCCGCGTGAAGACCTCCAGCCGCCGCGCCAGAGCGAGGCGTTATCCCGACGATCGCGGCGCGCCGCCGGCCGCGAAACGCGGCAGGCCGCGCTCGCGGCTGACGATCACCGACATCGCCCGCCTCGCGGGCGTGTCGAAGAAGACCGTCTCACGGGTCATCAACCGGGCGCCCTACGTCCAGGCCGACACGCGCGCTCGCATCGAGGCGATCATCGCCGAGCATGGCTATCAGCCGGATCCGCAGGCGCGCGGGCTCGCGTTCCGCCGCTCCTTCCTGGTCGGCCTGATCCACGACAACCCCAATCCGCAGTACGTCGAGAACATTCAACTGGGCATCCTGGATTCGCTGGCCGGCCGCGGCTACGAGCTCGTGATCCGGCCCTGCGATCGCCGCGGCCCGGGCTTTCTCGAGGACATGCGCGGGTTCGTGGAGCGCCTGCGCCTCTTCGGCGTGGTGTTGATCCCCTCGGTGTCGGAGGACGACCGGCTGGCGAAGCTCCTGGAGAGCGCGGACTGCCCCTACGTACGCATCGCCTGCGCATCGGTCGACAAGCCGCAGCGGATGGTGTTGACCCACGATGCGCGCGGAGCGGCCGCGGCGGCGCGGCGCCTGGCGGAGCTCGGCCACCGCCGCATCGCCTACCTTTCCGGGCCGCCGCTCTTTCGCTCGGCGCACGAGCGGGGAGCCGGATTCATCGCGGGGCTGGCGGAGTACGGTCTGGAGCTGGCTCCGGACCTCGCCGTGCTCGGCGCTTACACATACGAGTCGGGTCTCGCCCGGGGGCGCGAGCTGCTCGCCCGCCCGGATCGTCCGACGGCGATTTTCGCCGGCAACGACGAGATGGCGACCGGCGTGTACAGCGCGGCGCACGAGCTCGGCATCCGCATCCCGCAGGACCTCTCCGTGATCGGCTTCGACGACGCGCCGATTGCGACCCGGATCTGGCCGGCCATGACCTCGGTCCGGCTGCCGGTTCGGGAGATGGGCCGTACCGCCGCGGAGGGGCTCTTCGCGACACCCAAGGCCGCGGCCGCCAAGGCGCCCGTCGCGGAATTCACCCCTAGCCTCATCGAGCGGGAGTCGACCGCGCCGCCGCCCCGCGCCCGGCCAACCCGCTCCTGACCGCCCGTCCGGCCGTCGGGGCGAAGCGGTGCCGTTGCAGGGTGTGACACCGGTTACCTATAATCGCCCCATGCCACGGCCTCTCGTCCTGCATCCCGATCGGCTCTTTCCGCCGGACGCCGGCGTGCGTGCCATCGCGCGCTCGCTGTACGCGCACGTGCGCGATCTGCCCATCGTCAGCCCGCACGGCCACACCGATCCGGCCTGGTTCGCCTACGACCAGCCGTTCGGCAATGCCGTGGACCTGCTGCTCGCGCCGGATCACTACCTC
>DAHUXV010000146.1 GCA_027306985.1 Gammaproteobacteria bacterium
CCGCGCGACGCCGCAGCCGCGCACCAGCGCCGGCGCGCCGGGAACGGTGGGCCGAACGACGATGCACCAGTTGCCGAAATCGACGCCGACCGAGGCCAGGGGCGCGTTGTAGGCCGAATCGCTGAGCTCGAGCGCATGGCAACGGTCCTGCGTCTCGCACGTCACGACGCCGAACGGCGCCGGATCCACGAACAGATCGCCGCTCACGGCGCTCACACCGGCGCCGTGCAGCTCCGCGGCGAGCTGCCACAGAGACTCGTCATCGAGCGACGGGTCGCCCGCGCCCTGCAGGATCAGGTCGCCCGCCACCCGGCCGCGCACGACGGGCGCATTGGCGAGCAGGCGCGTCTCGAACATCATGCCGGGTGACCAGGTCTGCAGCGCGTAGGCCGCCGTCGCGAGCTTGGTCAGGGAGGCCGGAGTGAGGCGGTGCGCCGCATTGAGCTGCTCGATGACATGGTCGTCGTCATCGAGGTCGATCGCGGCGGCCGACACGAGCGCGCCGCGGCGCTGAAGTCCCTGAAGCGCCCGCCACTGAGCGTGCGCCGGAAGAGCGGCGAGGGCGGCGGCGGCGCAGAGGAGAAGGCTGAGGACCCCGGAGCGGAAAGTCGCAGATCGGTGCAGCATGAGGCGGCGGATTATGTCATCCCCTTGCCGCTCGCGCCCGAGGAAGTCACGGAAGAGTGAAGTGGAACGCGGCGCCGCGATCCGGCTCGCCCTCCGCCCAGATACTGCCGCCGTGGCGCTCGACGATTCGCCGCGCGATCGACAGGCCGACGCCCGTCCCCTCGAAGTCCTGGGCGGGATGCAGGCGCTGGAAGATGCCGAACAGCCGCTCGGCACGGCGTGGGCCGAAACCCGCGCCGTTGTCTCGAATCGAGTACAGCTCGTGCTCGGCCGATCCTCGGCCTCGGCCCTGCGGGCCCGGCTCTACGCGCCGCCCAGAATCGCTCCAGGCGATTCTGTCGAGCTTCGTATCCGGCAGTGCGGAGAAAAAACGGCGGAATTGGCGCGCCCGGAGAGATTCGAACTCCCGACCTCATGGTTCGTAGCCATGCGCTCTATCCAACTGAGCTACGGGCGCGCCGCGAGAGACCGGGCGCTGGAAGCTATGCGCCATTGCGGGAATGGCCACCCATGCGCCGGGCCGCGCATGGTAGCACGCTTGCGTTTCGTGCGTCGAGAACGGTAACTGGAGCTCTGCAGGAGACCATTGCGGGGTGGAACGCGATTGGCTACCGTCAGCCGCGGCAGCCCGTCAAGAAGCAACTCCAGCGGGGATCGGCCCATGATCAAGACCTTTTTTCTCGGCGTCATCGTCACGATCGTCGCCGCCGCCGCGTGCGCCTACGTCATTCTCGCCAGGGGCGTCATTCCTGCCAGCGCCGATTCCGGGCCGCTGCCGCTCGAGAAGTGGGCGGCGAGGCTTTCGCTGCGCGCCACCCTGGCGCAGGACGCCCCGAAGACCCCGAACCCGGTGGCCTTGACGGACACCCATCTCATCGCCGGGATCCAGCTTTACGGCCGGCACTGCGCCATCTGCCATGGCACCGCCGCGGGAGACGCCTCGGCCAGCCCGGTCGCCAAGGGGGAATACCCGGTGCCGCCGCAGCTCGCCACCAACGGCGTGGAAGACGATCCGATGGGCTGGACGTACTGGAAGATCGATCACGGCATCCGCTGGACGGGGATGCCGTCCTGGAAAGCGACTCTCTCCGATCAGCAGATGTGGACGCTGGCGCTCTTCCTGAAAAACATGGACAAGCTGTCGCCGGCTGCCGAGCAGGCATGGCAGGCGGTGACCAACACCCCCGCCAGCCCGACCACCCCGAGCGGGCCGAGCGGCTCGGGCAACACCGCGAGCGGCAACCCCTGACTCTGCCGCCGGCGCCCGCAGCCGCGCTCACTCCTCGAGCAGGCTGCGCAGCATCCAGGCGGCTTTCTCGTGCACGTCGAGCCGCTGGGTCAGCAGGTCCGCGGTCGGCTGATCGTCCGCCTTGGCCGCCAGCGGGAAAACCTCGCGCGCGGTTCGCGCGACGGCTTCGTGCCCCTGCTGCAGTATCCGCGCCATCTCCAACGCCTTCGGCGGAGTCGGCGGCGCATCCGCGATCGCGGCGAGCGCGGCGAA
The DNA here is from genome assembly GCA_027306985.1 of Gammaproteobacteria bacterium. Taxonomy (GTDB): domain Bacteria; phylum Pseudomonadota; class Gammaproteobacteria; order Steroidobacterales; family Steroidobacteraceae; genus 13-2-20CM-66-19. The sequence continues at coordinate 2,129 of DAHUXV010000146.1, forward strand.
TTGCCCGTAGCTTCCCGGGGCCCAATGCCCCAGCGAGCGGATGCGCTCGGCGATCGGATCGACGGCGTTCCAGAGCTCCGTGTACTGCTGCATGAACATCTGATGCAGCGTGTTGAACATCGGACCGGTCACGTTCCAGTGGAAATTGTGCGTCGTGAGGTAGAGCGTATAGGTGTCCGCCAGCAGGCGCGACAGACCCTGCGCGATTGCCGCGCGGTCCTCCTCGCCGATACCGATGTTGACCGGGCGTGCGGCGGTCGCAGCGGTCGCTTTCGTCATGCTCGTGTCTCCTCGAAGGCTGCCGATGTCTGATCTCGATGGGAAAGGAGATTACGAGCGCGCCGGCGCATCGGCCAATGGGCTGTTGCTATCGCCCCCATAGAGGGCTCGAATCGGCGATAATGCCCGCTCAGCCGGAGGCGCCCCATGACCCGTCGAGCGATCAACCTGCAGCAGAAGTTCTCCCTCTTCCGGGAGCAGTGGCAGCCCAAGGTCGTGGCCGAGATGAACGACTACCAGTTCAAGCTCGTGCGCATCGACGGCGATTTCATCTGGCACGACCACCCGGAAACGGACGAGACCTTCATCGTTCTCGAGGGGACGCTGCGAATCGATTTCGAGGACGGGCCGCTGCGCCTGGGCGCGGGTGAGATGTACGTGATTCCGAAGGGGGTCAGGCACAGGCCCTGCGCCGAAGGCGAGGTGAAGCTGATGCTGATCGAGCCCCGCGGCACGTTGAACACCGGGCACGAGGGCGGCGACCGCACCGCGCCGGGCGAGGTATGGATCTGAGCATGCGCACGATCCTGCCCGCGCGCATCGTGGGCGCGTACACGGTATCCGACGATCCCGCGCGTCTCGACCTGCGCGCCATGCATGCCTACCTGCAGCGGTCGTACTGGTCGCCGGGCATTCCCTTCGAGGTCGTGGAGCGCGCCGTGCGCGGCTCGCTGTGCATCGGCGCATACGATGGCGCCGGCGCGCAGGTCGGCCTGGCGCGGTTCATCTCGGACTTTGCGACCTTCTGCTATGTCGGCGACGTCTACGTGCTCGAGGAGCATCGCGGGCAGGGCCTGTCGAAGGCCATGATGGCGATGGCCACGGATCATCCGCTGCTTCAGGACCTTCGCCGCTGGAGTCTCGTGACCGCCGATGCGCACGGCCTGTACCGCCAGTTCGGCTTCGTACCGGTGGCCGAGCCGCAGCGGCACATGGAGCGTCTGCTCCCCGACATCTACCTGCGCAAGGCAGCGCGCAGAGCCTGACTGCGGCGGCTACGGCCGCGGCCGCTCGAGATCTTCCAGGATCGGGCATTCCGGGCGCTGATCCCCGTGACAGCGCCGGGCGAGCTCGGCGAGCGTGTCACGGATCCGGGTGAGCTCCGCGATCTTGCGATCGAGCTCGCAGACGTGTGCCAGCGCGAGGCGCTTCACATCCTCGCTCGCGCGCCGCCGGTTGCGGTAGAGGGCGAGCAGCTTGTCGATCTCCTGGAGCGAGAACCCGAGATCCCGCGCGCGGCGGATGAAGCGCAGAGTCTGAACGTTGCTCTCGTCGTAGGCCCGGTAGCGGTTGGCGAGACGCTCGGCGGGTTTGACGAGCCCGCGCTCCTCGTAAAAGCGTATGGTCTTCGCCGGCACGCCCGAGCTCGCGGCGGCCTGCCCGATCGTCATCCCCTCCTTGCCCTTCACGTCATGGCCTCCTGACCGCGGTCGGACGCCAGCGCCGCAGCAGCAGCGCATTCGACACCACGCTCACCGATGAGAGCGCCATGGCTGCGCCGGCGATCACGGGGCTCAGTATCCCGAACGCCGCCGCCGGCAGCCCTATGATGTTGTAGATGAACGCCCAGAAGAGGCCCTGGCGGATCTTGCGGTACGTGGCCCGGCTCACAGCGATGGCATCACCCAAAAGCCGCGGATCGCCTCGCATCAGCGTCACGCCGGCCGTCTCCATCGCGACATCCGCTCCCGTCCCCATGGCGAACCCCACGTCCGCCGCCGCGAGAGCCGGCGCGTCGTTGACGCCGTCGCCCACCATGCCGACCTGTCGCCCTTGCGCCTGCAGGCGCCGCACCTCTGCGGCCTTCTCCTCCGGCAGCACGCCGGCGAGCACCCGCCGAATGCCGAGCTGCGCGGCCACCGCTGCGGCAGTGCGCTCGTTGTCGCCGGTGAGGAGCACCGTCTGGATGCCGATCTCATCGAGGTGGCGCACCGCCGCGGCCGCCTCCGGCTTGATGGGATCCGCCACCGCGATCAGGCCCCGCCACGTCGGCTGCGGCTCGAGCACCGCAACCCACATCACCGTCCGTCCCTGCGCTTCCAGTGCCGCCGCCCGCGACTCGCCCTCTTCGAGTCGAATGCCGCGGCTGCGCATCAGGCGGCGGTTGCCGATGACCACACGCTTGCCGCCGACCCGAGCCGTCAGTCCCATGCCGGCATGGCTCTGGAAGTCCTCGAGCGGCGCGGAAGGGCCGTCTGCGCCGCCGGGGCCGAGCTCACTGGCGCGCGCCAGGACCGCGCGCGCCAGCGGATGCTCGCTGCCCGCCTGCACCGCCGCGGCGAGCTGCAACAGCTCGCGCTCGGACACGCCGCTCGGCACGACCTCCGTCACCTTCGGCTTGCCTTCGGTCAACGTCCCCGTTTTGTCGAGAACGATCGTATCGAGCCGGTGCGCGCGCTCGAGCGCCTCGGCATCGCGGATGAGGATCCCGGCCCGCGCCGCCACGCCCGTGCCGACGACGAGCGCCGTCGGGGTGGCGAGACCGAGCGCGCACGGGCATGCGATCACCAGCACCGACACGGCCGCGATGATGGCTGTCGTGAAATCGCCGGCGATCAGCCACCAGCCCAGGAACGCCGCAACCGACAGGGCGGCGACGACGGGCACGAAAATGCCCGCCACCCGGTCGACCAGGCGCTGCATGGGCGCCTTCCCGGACTGCGCGCCCTCGACGAGCGCGATGATCCGCGCCAGGGTGGATTGATCCCCGACCGCCGTCGTCTCGATGCGCAGCAAACCGCCGCCGTTGATGGCGCCGCCGGTCACGCGGTCGCCCGGTGACTTGGCTACCGGCAGGCTCTCGCCCGTCAACAGGCTCTCGTCGACTTCGCTGCGGCCGCCGATCACCGTGCCATCGACCGGGAGCCGCTCGCCGGGGCGCACCACCACGACATCGCCGACCGCCACCGCGCTCGCGGGGATCTCGATCTCGGCGCCGCCGCGCTCGACTCGCGCCCGCTCGGGCCGCAGCGACATCAGCGCCTTGATCTGCGCCGTCGTGGAGCGTTTGGCGCGCACTTCGAGCCACTTGCCGACGGTGACGAGGGCGATCACCACGGCCGCGGAGTCGAAGTAAAGATGAGTCCCGGCCGCGCGCGCGAGCAGGAGGTAGAGACTGTAGAAGTAGGCCGCCGAGGTGCCGAGCGCCACCAGCAGGTCCATGTTTCCCATGCGCGCCCGAAGCGCCTTCCACGCGCCGCGGTAGAACCGGGCTCCGATGAGGAACTGGACGGGCGTGGCCAGAGCGAGCTGCAGCCAGCCCGGCAGCGGGATGCCGAGCGCAGGGAGGAGGAGCGGCGCGCTCAGCGCGACGGCGAGCGTGAGGCGCCGGCTCTCGCCCTGCATCCGCCTCGCCTCGGCCGCGGCGATCTCGCGGTCGCGCTCCACATCGCCCGTCACGAGGTCCGCCTCGTAGCCGGCGCGCCTGACGGCGGCAATCAGATCGGCAGGCCGCAGCGCGCCGGCGGCGCCCTCCACCGCGCCGCGATTGGTCGCGAGATTCACCTCCGCCCGCTCGACCCCAGGCACGGCGGCAAGCGCGCGCTCGACCCGCAACGCGCAGGTCGCGCAGGTCATGCCGGAGATCGCGAGCTCGCGCCTCTCGCCGGCCCGGGACTTGCGCAACCCGGGCTCGGGCGCGCGGGCGGTCTCGACGGTGCTCTCCTCGACGCTCACGTCAGGCCAGCGCCCCGCTGAAACCGGCCGCTTCGACCGCCCGGATGAGGTCCTCGGCGCGGGCCGATCCCGTGACGGTCGCGCGTCCCTGCGCCAGGTCCACCTGCGCCGCGAGCACGCCCGGAACCTGAGACAGTGCGCGGCTGACCGCGCCGGCGCAGCCGCCGCAGGTCATGCCGCCGACCGCGAGCACGAGCGCGCCGGCGGAGTCATTCGAGCCCTGCTGAATAGCCATGGAGACACTCCTTCCAGTTCACTGGAACCTGTATATGGCCTCCACCCACTGGAAGGTCAAGCCATATTGTCCCCGATACGGCACGCGATCCGGCCGGTCCATACGCCATCCCCTGCCGGGCGCATTTTGGCGAAGCGGCTGGGTTACTATGGAAGTTCGCATCAATTCCGAGACGGAGCGACTCATGGCCGCAGAAAAATTCCCCATCGATCTCACGCAGCTGCGGCCGCTCAAGCTCGATCCGAAACTGGGCACGCTCACCGAGGCGCAGAAGGCCGATCTGCGCCACAACATCCGGCTGTGCCGCGATACGATCGTCTTCTTCACGGCCCTGGCGGGCGCCAAGGGCCTCTCCGGGCACACGGGCGGCGCGTACGACACGGTGCCGGAAGTCATGATCATCCGCGCCTTCATCGCGAACGGGACGCCGATCGTGCCGGTGTTCTACGACGAGGCCGGCCACCGGGTCGCGACCCAGTACCTGCTCTCGGCCCTGGACGGAGCGATGCCCGCCGAGCGGCTGCTGCACTATCGCGAGTTCGACAGCGGACTGCCGGGCCACCCGGAGAAGATGCTGACGCCCGGCGTCGAGTTCAGCTCCGGCCGGCTAGGGCATCTGTGGGCGTTCTGCAACGGCGTCGCCATGGCGAACCCGAGCAAGGCCGTCATCCTGCTGGGCTCGGACGGCAGCCAGATGGAGGGCGACAACGCCGAGGCGGCACGCCTGACGGTCGGACACGAGCTCAACATCAAAGTGCTGATCGACGACAACAACGTCACGATCGCCGGTCATCCGCAGGAGTACATGGTCGGCTACGACCTGAGCCGCACGCTCGCCGGCTATGGCTTGAGCATCGCAACCACCATGGGCGAGGACCTGGATGCGCTCTACGTCGATCTCGCCCGCGCGTTCTCCGACGAGCTTCCGCACGGGATCGTGATCAAGCGCCTCATGGCTCCGGGGATCGTGGGCGCCGAAGGCAGCCCGCACGCGCACGAAGTGCTGAAGACGGAGACGGCGATCCAGTATCTGGAGTCGCGCGGCGGCTACGAGCAGGCGATCGCCATGCTGAGGGCGGCGCGCCCCGACAAGAGCCCGCTCACCTACCGCGGCTCCGCCGGCGCCGGCAAGAACCGGGACGATTTCGGCAAGATCCTCAACGAGCTCCTCGACGGCATGAGCGAGGCGCAGCGCACCGCCAGCGTCAAGGTGTTCGACAACGACCTCGAAGGCTCCTGCGGGCTGCACCACGTCCGCAAGAAGCATCCGGAGGTGTTCATTCGCGGCGGCATCATGGAGCGCGGCAACTACTCGGCCGCCGCGGGCTTCGGCTCGGGGCCCGGCCGGCAGGGGATCTTCGCCACCTTCAGCGCCTTCCTGGAGATGTGCGTGAGCGAGATCACCATGGCGCGCCTGAACTTCTCGAACGTGCTGGCGCATTTCAGCCACAGCGGCGTCGACGACATGGCGGACAACACCTGCCACTTCGGCATCAACAGCCTGTTCGCCGACGGCGGAGTCACCCCCGTGCACGGCGAGGACACGACGCGGCTCTATTTCCCGGTCGACCAGCATCAGTTCGCGGCGTGCATCAAGCGCATCTTCAACGACCCCGGGCTGAGATTCGTGTTCACGACCCGCGCGCCCGTGCCGGACATCCTCGATGCCGACGGCAGGCCGCTCTATCAGGGCAAGCCCTTCGAGCCGGGCAGGGACTACATCGTGCGGCCCGCGCCGCCCGGTGGCGGTTATGTCGTGGCCGTGGGAGAGACCGTGTACCGGGCTCTCGATGCGGTCATCGGGCTCGCCGAGAGCGGCGTCAAGGTGGGCCTCATCAACAAGCCGACCGTGAACACGGTCGACCGCGAGATGATGCAGCGGCTCGCGGGCGCGCCCTTCGCGCTGGTCGCCGAGGGCTGGAACGTGCGCACCGGGCTCGGCAGCCGCTTCGGCAGCCATCTGCTGCAGGCCGGGTTCAAGGGCCGCTACGGCCACATCGGCACTTACCGCGAGGGCAGCGGCGGGCTGTGGCAGCAGATGGGGCATCAGGGCCTGGATCCGGCCGGGATCCAACAGGCCGTGCGGGCGCTCCTGTAGCACCGCGATTCCGCGACGCCCCGGGCTCGCCCATCGCCGGCCTCGAGGCCGAAGCGGGCATGGTGGTGGGCTTCTTCACGAGCTGCCCGGCCATGGGCTGCCGCTCGAGCGGGGCCTCAAAGAGCCCTCGCAGGCACGGCGGGTCTCAGCGATCCGCCGGGCGCAGAACGAGCAGTGCGAGCACGGCCGCCGCGGAGGTCGATGCCGCGAAGACGAAGGCGAGTCCGGGCCGCACCGCCCACAGGGTACCCGCGACCAGAGAGGCCAGCAGATAGAGCCCTCCGGTCACGAAGTTGTATGCGCCGATCGCCGTAGCCCGGCGTTGCGGCTGCACATCCGCGATGAACGCCTTGCTCTGCGCCTCATCGATGGCGAAGAAGACCCCGTAGAGCGCGAACAGCGCGACGATGTGCCACTTCGTGGCGGCGGCGGCGAAACCGAGGCTCATGATGAGGTAGATCAGGTAGCTCGCCGCGAGGATGCGGGTCCGGCCGATCAGGTCGCCCAGTCTGCCCACCGCCGGCGCCGCAATGACGAACACGATGTTGAATAGCGCGTACAGCAGTACGGTGTCTCTCGCCGAGAATCCCGCCTCGTACGCGCGCAGGAGCAGGAATCCGAAGCTGAAGTACCCGAGCGAGAACACTCCGGCGGCGACGAGGTAGCGCTTGAAGCCCGCGCTCAAGGTCCGCCATGCGTCCAGGAAGCGCTCAGGCTCGCGATGTGCGCCGGGCCGCTCCGGCATCCGAGCCAGCAGGATGACGGCAAGGACGGCCGGAATCACGGCAATTCGAAAGAGCGCCCGATAGGTCGCCGGAGTCTCGCCCAGCCAGGAGAGAAGGCCGTAGGCGATGAGCGGCCCGGCGACCGCGCCCGACTTGTCGAGCGCCTTGTGTATTCCAAACGAGTATCCGCGCACGCTCCGCTCGGCGACGGCCGAAAGCCAGGCATCGCGGGGCGGCCCGCGGAAGCTCTTCCCCAACCGCTCGATGACCCGGAATGCGCCGAGCACCGGCACCGAGGTGGCGACCAGCAGGATGGCTTTGGCGACAGCGGAGAACCCGTAGCCGAGCAACGCCAGCGGCTTGCGGCGGCCCGTACGGTCGGCCAGCCATCCGGCGAGATAATCGAGCGAGCACGAGGAAAGGTCCGCCAGACCTTCGACCGCGCCGAGCAATACGGCCGATGCGCCGGCGATCGCCGTGAAGAACACGGCGAACACCGAGAAGATCATCTCCGAGCTCACATCAGTCAGCAGACTGACCATGCCGAGCTTCACGACATCGGGATGGATCGGGGAACCACCGCCCCGCGCAGCCGGCTTGCGGAACGTATTCACAGACGAGCCATGCTCCGCCGACACGGTACCGCGAACGATCAGCGGAACTACGTAGCGAGGGCTCAGCGCGCGCCGGGCCGGGGCCCAATATTTAATCCGGGTATTATTGACTGCCAATTTTACCCCGGGTATAAATGGAGCGTGTCCGAAATACTCTCAAAGCCTTCCACAGCCTTCGAAGGCCAGCGTCTGCTGCTCTGCGGCCCGTTGGTCGAGGTCGCCCTCGCGGTCAAGACGGCAGTCGATAAGAGCCCCTCGAGCCCGTTTCTCGTCTTCGACGATGCGACCGGCCGGGTGATCGATCTGGATCTGCGCGGCACGAAAGCCGACGTCATCGACAGACTCGCCCGGCCGCCGGCGGCACGCGAGACGGCGCATCGCGCACAGCCATCGAAGGCCCGAGGGCGCGGGCGGCCCAGGCTCGGCGTCGTCTCGCGTGAAGTGACGCTGCTGCCGAGGCAATGGGAATGGCTGGCCACCCAGTCCGGTGGCGCATCCGCGGTGCTCAGGCGCCTGGTGGACGAGGCCAGGCGTAGCGGTATGCCGCAACGGCAGCGGCGCGCGGCTCAAGAGGCCGCCTACCAGTTCATGCTCGCGATGGCGGGCGATCTGCCCGGCTATGAGGAGGCGACCCGCGCCCTCTTCGCCGACGATCGCCCGGGTCTGGAGCGGCGGATCGCGGACTGGCCGCAGGACATCCGGGCTCACGCGCTGCGTCTGGCAGCCGCAGGACAGGGGCAAACGACCTGACTGCGGCTGAGACCGTCCGCCATCTCGCGCCGGCGCGACGTGCCGGAAGGCTATTTGCGCGGCACGGAAGTCTGCGTCCTCATGCTGAGCCTGCTGCGCTTTCGGGATGTCGCCGACTCCGCGGCCCATCCCGAAATGGCGCCGGCCGCACCGATCAGCGGCGCCGAAGCCGTCGATCGCTATATCGGACACACGCTTCCCTTGTTGCGGGCGGGCGGCGGCGACCTCCTGTTTCTCACCGCTGGCGATCCGCTCCCGGTCGGGCCGGAAGACGAGCGCTGGAACATGGCGATGCTCATCTACGCAAGGCTCTCGCAGCCGCTGCCGCGGCGCGGACGGTAAGGCATGACATCACGTCCACTGCCCGCCGCGACTGGATCCAGGGGATCACGTCCGCCGAGAGCACCGAAACGCGCACCGCCGCATCCGCAACGCCCGCGACCTGCTCGGCGCAGGAAAGCGGCGCGTGTGCTGCTTCGACCGCTCGGGATTCTTCAGCAAGGGCCTCGGCGTACCGAAGGCGGCTGGGTAGGCGCGCCGCCCCCGCGCCCGAGTAGACTCGCTCCGACGATGAGCGCACTCACGATTTTCGGCCTGTTCGCGGTTACGGCCATGCTGGTCCTCTATGCGCTCGAGGAGCGCGACGCGCTGTTCATCCTCGGCTTCGCCGCCGCGTGCGTCCTGGGCTCGATTTACGGATTCCTACAGGGCGCATGGCCATTCGGAATCGTCGAAGCCATATGGGCGGCAGTCGCCGTGCGGCGATGGCTGCTCAAGAGAAGCCGCTGAACAGCGGGCCGGCAGGATCCTCCTCCGCTTGCCCGCGCTCAGATCGATTTCACCTCCCCGCCATCCATGCGCAGCGTCGAGCCCGTCATCCAGCGCGCGCCAGGGGAGACGAGGAAGGCCATCAGCTCCGCGATCTCTTCCGGCTCGCCATATCGTGCGATGCCGGCCTCCTTGGGGAACCTGGCCGTCGCCTCCTCGACCGTCATGTGGCGCAACGGCGCCCAATGCTGCAGGTAGGACCGGCGGCGACCGGTCATCACCCGACCGGGCAGAACGCTGTTGACCTGCACGCCGTCGTGGACGCCGCGGTCCGAGAAAGCCTTGGCCAGGGCGATGACGGCGGCGTTGACCGTGCCGACGGCCGCGTAGGGCGCCTTGGGAAAGACCGCCGAATTGCCGGACATCAGCACCACGGCACCCTGGGCCGCTTTGAGCGCCGGCCACGCGGCGATCGTCAGCCGCCGCGCGCCGTGCAGCTTCAGCGCGAGACCGTCCTCCCATTGCGCGTCCGTCATCTCGAAGAGATCGACCTGCGGCACCGCGCCTGCGATGTTGAGCAGCGCGTCGACGCGGCCGAACGCCGCGAGGGTCCGATCGACGACGGCCGGCGCGGCATCCTGGCGGCGCAGATCCGTGTCGATGGTGAGCGCCTCCGCACCGGCGGCTCGGACCTCGGTCGCTGTCTGCTCGAGGCTCATCCGATTGCGGGCCACCAGCGCAAGGGCCCGGAAATCGCGCGCAAGGCGCACGGCCGTCGCGCGGCCGATGCCCTGGCTTGCGCCCGTCACGACCGCGACGGACTTGCACATGGACATCAATCGCGAAGGAATTCGCGGATTGCCGCCGCGATTTCGCTGGCGTGAGTCTCCAGCGCGAAATGGCCCGTGTTCAGGAAGCGGACGACCGCGTCGGGAATGTCGCGCTTGAACGCCTCGGCTCCCGGCGGGAGGAAGAACGGGTCGTTCTTGCCCCAGACCGCCAGGAAGGGCGGCTTGTGGGTGCGGAAGTATCTCTGGAAGGCCGGATAGAGGGCCACGTTGCTCTGGTAGTCGCCGAAGAGATCGAGCTGCAGCTCGGTCATGCCGGGCTTGGTCAGATAGAAGTTATCGAGCGAGTAGCCATCCGGTGATACCGCCGCCGCGGGTCGCCCGCTGACGCCAAAGGTGCTCCCGGAGCTCGCGCCGCTCAACCGCCTGCTCGAGCACGGCGACAGCTTCTTCCGGATCGTCGCGCACCCAGATCCGCCGGGTCCGCTCGAGCTTCAGACCGTGCCTCGGTGGCGCACGCCCGACACGCTGCTGCTGCCGGTGGCCGAGGCTCTTGCGCGGCCCGTCTGCACTGAAGACTTTGCGCACGTGAAGGCCTGCGAGGGACCCGCCTGCACGCTGCTCTTCGCCGACCACACGAGAGGCCACGCGCGGCGTTGGTGCAGCATGGCGATCTGCGGCAACCGGGCGAAACAGGCAGCGCACCGGCAGCGCGTCAAGGCGCAGAAGCGGTAGACACCGGCTCGCGCCGCGGCGCCTAGATACCCGCATACCAGGTGTATCCCTGGTCCTCCCAGTATCCGCCGCGTCCCTGGCCGAACGGCCGATAGCTCGACACCAGCTGGATGTGCATCACGTACTTCGCCATCTTGTAGCCGAGCTGGCGGCCCAACCGCAGGCGAAGCGGTGCGCCGTAGGCAACCGGCAGAGTCTCGCCGTTGAGTGCATAGGCGAGCAGCGTCTGGGGATGCGCGGCGGTGCGCATGTCGATGCTCTCATAATAGAAATCGCCGCCGTCATCCATCGGGTCGGCACAGAAGAACATCACATACCGCGCCTGCGGCTTCGGCACGACGCGCGCGAGTAGGTCGCGCAGCAAGGGGCCGGTCCACTGCCCGATGCAGCTCCAGCCCTCGACGCAGTCGTGGCGGGTGATCTGCGTCTGCGCCGTCATCGAGCGGATGTCGTCCAACGAGAACGACATCGGACGCTCCACGAGGCCGTCCACACGCAGGCGCCAGTCGCGAAACCCGTTCCGCGCCATCGCCTGGTACTGAGGATTGTCCGGATCCGTGGTGCCGTTGGCCCGAAAGACCGGCGCGATGTCGGCGCGGGTGAACTCCGGCGCCCGCGCATCTCGCGACACCAGCACGCGCTGCGCCGCGCGCGTCAGCCACTGCGCCGAGCCGAGCACGCTTTGCGTCTGCGGCAGGCTCGAGAGCCGGTCGCAGCCTCCGAGCAGGAGGGTGCCTGCCCCGGCACCCAGACCGAGTATCAGCCGCCGGCGGCGGACGCTGATGACCTCACTCATGACGAGGCTCCGCCGCCGATGCGGGCATCGTTTCGATCGCATAACGCCCGGTCATCATGGAGCGCACGTTGTTCCACAGACCCGAGAGAATCACCATGGCAATGTGCACGACGAAGAAGCCGAGCAGGGTCATTGCGCAGATGAAATGGATCGTGCGCGCGCTCTGGCGGCCGTGGAAAACCCAGAGCAACCAGGGGAAGCCGGCGTCCATGGTCGGTGACATGGTGAGGCCGCTGAGCACGATCGCCGGCGCGACCACGAAGATGACGAACAGATAGGCCAGCTTCTGCAGTCCGTTGTAGCGGCGAGCCTCATCGCCTTTGGGGAAGCGCAACCGCAAATGCTCGATGAATGTGTGGCCGAGACTCCGCCAGTCGGCGCGGGTCATCCAGAGATCGCGCTTGAGGTGTCCCGAGCTCAGCCCGAGAAGCACGTACAGGGCGCCGTTGACGACCAATATCCAGGCGAAGGAGAGGTGCCAGAGCCGACCCATGGCCAGCCAGGTGTCGCTCGGAAGCGTAGCCCAGCGCGGAAAGCCGCGCTCCGTGAAGCTGCCGCCGCCTCCCCTGGACCAGCCGAGCAACCCCGTCGTCACGAAACTGTGCGCGCCGACCGTCGTCACCCCCCAGGTGTGACCGTGATCGTCCTGCATGGCCTCGATGCTGAGCAGCGGGTGGGAGAACTCCGAGCTCGCGCCCCAGTAGAGCGCCGGGTGCGCGTTGAAGATCTGCAGCCCGCTCATCAGCATGACGGTCAGGGTGACGAAGTTCACCCAGTGAAGGACGCGAACAGCCACTGTGTGGCGATAGACGAAGACCCTACCGCCCGCGCGTCGTGCGGCGCTCATGCTACTTATGCTTCTTCCCGCCGTCGTGGCGCATCGCTTGACCCTGCTTCATGCCGCCATGCGCGGACATCTTGCCGTGGCCCATGGTCCCATGGCCCATCGCACCGTGACCCATTGAGCCGTGGCCCATCGTCCCGTGACCCATCGCACCGTGACCCATTGAGCCGTGGCTCATCGTCCCGTGACCCATCGCACCGTGACCCATTGAGCCGTGACCCATTGAGCCGTGGCTCATCGTCCCGTGACCCATCGACCCGTGGCTCATCGAGCCTTCGTGCTTCATGGCAGGGTGATGCTTCATGGCCGAGTGCGAGGACATCGCCGAAGACTGGCTCTGTGCAAAAACGGGTGCGGCGAAGGCAAGAGCAAGAGCGGTCGCACTGGCGACGGTTGGGAGGCGCTTGAGCATGGCTGAAAATCTCCTCAGGGTGGATTGGGCGCCCAGACGCCGGTGGGTCTGTCGTGTCCCTTACTACGTAGCGGCCGGATGGAACGTTACAGCGGCCGCGCTCAGCGCCCGCGTGAGCGCAAGGGAGATTCCGTGCCATCCGATCGCTTGTGACGCGGGCAAGTCGCTCAATGCGGCGGCAAAGGCCATGGGCGAGCCGGGATTCGGTGCGCACTGGACTGGCCAGGGCGCTCCCCTGGCGCGATCCATGCCGGCCGGGCAGTAGGTGGCGGCGCTCGTCGACGAGCTGAAGAGCGGCTGATCCCCGCGCCGCCCCTTGTCTCGCGCGATGGCTTTGACCATCATCCGCAGGCGCGAGTCCTGAAAGATCACGAGACATGAAACGGCGTACGCGGCTGGCGCTGGCCCTCGGGGGCGCAGCGGTGGTGTTGGGGATGCAATGGCTGATCCATCAGCCCGATGGGCAGCACGGCCCGGCGGGCCGGGGCGGCGCGCAGGCCCAGGCGGCGCACTATCGCCTGGGCCGCATCGATTTCGCCCGCTGCGAGCTGAAGCAGCCGCAGTCCGGACAAACCACCGCGGCCTGGTGCGCGCCGTTCGTTCGACCGGAGAACCCGGCCGACGCCGCCGGACGCAGGATTCACATGCGCCTGGCGTTGATCCGCAGCACCGCCACCCACCCGGCGCCGGACCTGGTGGTTTTCCTCGCCGGCGGCCCCGGGCAATCGGCGGTCGACAGCTGGCCGCTCATCGCTCCGGCGCTGCGACCGGTGCTCGAGCACCGCGACGTGGTGCTGCTCGACCAGCGCGGAACCGGTCGGTCGCACCCGCTGGCGTGTCCGAAGGCCGAGCACGCAGCCAAGCTGGCGCGAGAGCAGCGGGCCGGGCGTGCGAGGCCGCCAGAGACCGCGGCGCAGCGCGAGGCGCGCCAGGCCGCGGAGACTCGCGCCTGCCTGGCCGAAATCGAGCAGACCGCCGATCCGCGCTACTTCACGACCACCGACGCCGTGGACGACCTCATCGCCCTGCGCCACGCGCTGGGAGATCCGCGATTCGACCTCGTGGGCGTGTCCTACGGCACCCGTGTGGCCCAGGAGTACGCCATGCGCGACCCCAAGGGCGTACGCAGCATCGTTCTCGACAGCGTCGTTCCTGACACCCTCATCCTGGGTGAGGACATCGCGCGCAACCTCCAGAATGCGCTCACGGCCGACTTCGGTCTCTGCAAGGCCGAGCCCGCCTGCATGAAGGCCTTCGGCGATCCGGGAGCCGACCTCGCGACGCTGCGTGCGCGCATCGCACGGCACCCGCCGGTGGTCACGTATCGCGATCCGACGACCAATGTCGAGCGCACACGCACACTCGACGAGCGCGTCCTGGCCGGTGTGGTGCGCATCTTCGCCTACTCGCCCCTGACCGCCGCGCTGCTGCCGCTCAGCCTCCATCAGGCCCTGGCGGGTCACTACGCGCCGCTGATGGCGCAGTCGCAGCTGATCCTGGGCCAGGTCGGCCGGCAGATCGACGTCGGCATGCAGGCGACGGTGCTCTGTACCGAGGACGCCCCGCTGCTCAAACCCAACCCGGCCGATGAGGGCACGCTGCTCGGAGCGCGCTTCATCCGCGACCTGCAGCGCCAGTGCGCGGGCTGGCCGCGCGGGCGGATGCCGGCGGATTTCCATCGGCCGCTGCGCTCCGGCATCCCGACCCTGATTCTCGAGGGCCAGTACGACCCGATCACCCCGCCGCGCTACGGCCGCGAGGTGCTGGCGCACCTCGGCGACGCGCGCCTGCTGATCGCGCGCGGGCAGGGTCACAGCGTGATCGGCGCGGGCTGCATGCCGCGGCTGGTGGGCCGGTTCATCGCGCGCCTGCGGCCGAAGACGCTGAACGCGAGCTGCCTGGATGCGCTTCGGCCCACGCCGCCCTTCGTCAACTTCAATGGAGCCCCCCCTTGATCGAAGTCGAGAACCTGCGCAAGTCCTTCGGGACCGTCAATGCGGTGGACGGCGTCAGCTTCGTGGCCCACGACGGCGAGATCACCGGGCTCCTGGGACCCAACGGCGCCGGCAAGACCACCACGCTGCGCATGCTCTACACGCTGATGACGCCGGATGCGGGCCGCGTGCGCGTGGACGGCATCGACGCCGTTGCGGATCCGCTGGCAGTCAGGCGGCGTCTGGGGGTGCTCCCGGATGCGCGCGGCCTGTACAAGCGCCTGAGCGCCCGCGAGAACATCGCCTACTTCGGCCGGCTGCACGGGCTGGATGAGGCCACCCTGCGGGCGCGCAGCGAGGTGCTGATCGATGCGCTCGACATGCGCGACATCGCCGACCGCCGCGCCGAGGGCTTCTCGCAGGGCGAGCGGGTGAAGACCGCGATCGCCCGCGCCCTGGTGCACGACCCGAGGAACCTGATCCTCGATGAGCCCACCAACGGCCTCGACGTGATGTCGACCCGATCGCTGCGCGAATTCCTCTTCCGCCTGCGGGGCGAGGGCCGCTGCGTGCTCTTTTCCAGCCACATCATGCAGGAGGTGGTGGCGCTGTGCGATCGCGTGGTGGTGATCGCCCACGGCCGCGTCGTGGCCGACGCGGCGCCGCAGGTCCTGCGCGAGCGCACCGGCGCGGCGAGCCTGGAAGACGCCTTCGTCGAGATCATCCGCCAGAGCGAGAGCGCCGCCGCCTGAGCGGTCCGCCCGACCCGTACCGGAGACCGCATGCACGCCGCTCTCACCGTATTCTGGAAGGAAGTCCGCGAGAACCTGCGCGATCGGCGCACGGTCATGAACGCGCTGCTGCGCGGCCCGTTCCTCTTCCCGGTGCTGTTCCTCGTCATGTTCAACCTGCAGATCAGCGCGCAGTTGAAGGATGCGGATAAGCCGCTGCCGGTGCCCGTGGTGGGCGCAGCCAACGCGCCGAACCTGGTGGCGGCGCTCACCCAGATGGGCATGGTGCCGGAGGCGGCGCCCAGGAGTCCCGACGGCGCCGTGCGCGGCCAGCGCGACGATGTCGTGTTGGTGATTCCGCCCGGGTATGCCTCGCACTGGAACCGCGGCCAGACCGCGGCCGTCCGGCTGGTCTACGACTCCTCGCGCCGCGGCAGCAACCAGTCGGCGCAGCGCCTTCGCCAGATGCTGCAGCGCTACGCGCAGACCGTCGGCGCCCAGCGCATGGTGGCGCGCGGCATCTCCCCCGCGGTCGCGCTGCCCCTGGCGCCGGAGGACCGCGACCAGGCCACGCCGCGCTCGCGCGGTGCGCTGCTCTTCTCGTTCCTGCCCTACCTCATCGTGCTGACCGCTTTTCTGGGCGGCATGTACCTCGCCATCGACACCACCGCCGGCGAGCGCGAGCGGCAATCGCTCGAGCCCCTGCTGGCCAACCCCGTGCCGCGCTCGAGCGTTCTCCTGGGCAAGCTGGCGGCGACCGCCTCGTTCGCGCTCGTCAGCCTGGCGCTCGGCGTGGTCGGGTTCGCCGTGGCCGGCCGCTATATGCACGTCCACAGACTCGACATGGTGCTGGACCTGGGCGTGCATTTCTTCGCCATCACGCTGCTGCTGATGGTGCCGCTCGTGCTGCTGCTCGCCTGCCTGCAGACCCTGGTGTCCGCCTTCGCCAAGAGCTACCGCGAAGCGCTGACCTACCTGTCGCTCCTGATGTTGATTCCGCTGCTGCCGTCGCTGCTCCTGGCGGTGATTCCGTTCAAGTCGCAGTCGTGGATGTACGCGGTGCCGCTGCTCGGCCAGCAGTTGGGCATCATGCGCCTGTTGCGCGGCGAGATGCCCGGCGCCGCGGACATCGCGGCCTGCCTGCTCGGGAGCCTCGTGGCGGCCGCCGTGGTCTTCGCGGCTACCCTGCGGGTGTACGGCTCCGAGCGGCTGGCGGTATCGGCCTGAGCCAGGGCCCGGCTCAGGCGGAGCCGGGACGCGCGCCGATCGAATCCAGCGCGCGCACCGCGTCCTGCGGCAGATCCAACCCCGCGGCCGCGAGGTTCTCCCGCAGATGCGCGATGGAGGAAGTGCCCGGGATCAGAAGGAGATTCGGCGAGCGGCGCAACAGCCAGGCGAGCGCGACCGTCATCGGCGTGGCATCGAGATCGCGGGCCACCTCCGACAGGGTGGAAGACTGCAGCGGAGTGAAGCCGCCGAGCGGAAAGAACGGGACATAGGCGATCCCGTCGCCCGCGAGCTCATCGATCAGGGCATCGTCCTTTCGGTGCGCGAGGTTGTAGTGGTTCTGCACGCAGACGATCTCGCAGATCGCGCGCCCCTGCGCGATCTGCGTGCGCGTCACGTTGCTCAGCCCGATGTGACGTATCAGGCCTTGGCGCTGAAGCTCGGCCAGCACGGTGAGCGGCTCCTCGATCGAGCCTTCCGCCGGCGCGTGGATGCCGAACATGCAGCGCAAGTTGACCACCTCGAGCACGTCGACGCCCAGGTTGCGCAGGTTGTCGTGCACCGCCTGGATGAGCTCCTGCGCGCCAAAGGCGGGGAGCCACGCGGCATCGGCGCCGCGCCGCGCCCCGACCTTGGTCACGATGAGGAGGTCGCCGGGATAGGGACGCAGGGCCCTGCGGATGAGCTCATTGGTGACGTGAGGCCCGTAGAAGTCGCTGGTATCGATGTGATTGACGCCGCTCGCCACCGCTTCGCGCAGAACGGCGATCGCCGCGTCCGGGTCCCTGGGCGGACCGAAGACGCGCGGACCCGTGAGCTGCATCGCTCCGTAGCCCGACCGTCTGGTGGGGCGATCTCCGAGGACGAATGTGCCGGCCTTGTGAATACTGGACATGATCGAGCTCCTTCAAACGTCGGACACAATCTAGCCGCGGTTCGCCTGCGCGATAATGGGTCACAATCCGTACGGGCTGTATGAGATTACGCACAATGACCGATCTTGGCGATCTCGACGCATTCGTGAGCGTTGCCCGCGCCCGCGGCTTTCGCGAGGCCGCCCGGATGACGGGCGCCAGCGCCTCCGGTCTCAGCGAAGCGGTGCGGCGGCTGGAAGCGCAGCTCGGCATCCGGCTCCTCAACCGCACGACGCGCAGCGTCACGCCCACCGAAGCCGGCCGGATCCTGCTGGAGCGGCTCGCGCCCGCGCTGATCGAGGTCGAGTCGGCTCTCGATGTGGTGAACGGATTTCGCGGCAAGCCGGCGGGCACGCTCCGGCTCAATGTGCCGATCAGCGCCGCGCGGCTCGTCCTGCCGCGGATCGTGCCGGGCTTTCTGGTGGCGTATCCGCAGAT
>DAHUXV010000164.1 GCA_027306985.1 Gammaproteobacteria bacterium
TCATGCTCTTCTCGCTTCAGGTCCAGCCGGGCGCGCAGGCGGTGAGGCCGTCCGTCTCCGGCAGGCCGAACATCCGGTTCATCCACTGCACGGCGCCGCCGGCCGCGCCCTTGTTGAGGTTGTCGATCGCGCACATCACGGCCACCGAGCGGCCGCTCGCGGCGGCGCACAGATGCGCGTAGTTGGTGGTCGCGACTTCCTTGACTCGCGGCGCGGCATCCTTGACCCGCACGAACGGCGATCCGCCATAGAACTCGCGCAGCGCCGCCAGCACCGTCGAAGTGTCGGCCGGCGCCCTCAGAGGCGCTTGCACCGTCACGTGAATGCCGCGCGCGAACGGGCCGGAGTGCGGAACGAAGGCGAACTCCGCCTCCACACCCGTCGCGGCCCGCGCGCAGGCGGCGGCCTCCGGAGCGTGGCGGTGGGTCAGCGCGCCGTACGAATAAAGATCGCTGTGGCGCAGCGGATGATGCGTGCCTTCCACGGGCTTGCGGCCGGCGCCGGTGCTGCCGGTGACGCCCGACACGAACAGCACCGGCGGCACGAGTCCGAGAGAAAGCAGCGGTACGCTCGCGAGCAGCATCGCCGTGGCGAAGCAGCCCGGATGTGCGACGTGCGGCGTGTCGAGCTTGCGCAGGTGCTCGGGCAGCGCGCAGGTGAACTCCGCCAGGCGCGCCGGCGCCTCATGCGCGTGCTTGTAGACCGCCTCGTACTGCGCAGCGGAGCGGAAGCGGAAATCGGCGGAGATATCGACCACCCGCGGCCGCGTGCCGGCCCGCGAGGCGGCCGTAAGGAGCGAGTCGATCAACGCGGCCGAGACGCCGTGCGGCGCCGCGGAGAATACCGCGCACTCCGCGGTCCCGGTCACCAGCGCCTGCACTTCCGACTGCGACTTGAAGCGGGTGTCGGCGTACGCCGCCGCAAGATGAGGGAACGCGTTCGCGACCGGCTCTCCCGGCTGACTGTCGGACATCACCGCCGCGAGCTCGAAGCGCGGATGTCCCGCGAGCAGCCGCAGCAGCTCGCCGGCGACGTAGCCGGTGCCGCCGAGGACGATCGTCGGGATGCGCGGCGTTGCAGAGGAATTTGTCACGCGGCCGATTCCCGCGCCAGACCCACGGCTTCCATGACACGGTCGCCGAGCGCCGCGCCCGCGCTCATGGCATTGAACGCCGGTACACCGAGCTGGGTGGTGATGATCTCGACTCCCACCTGATTGTCGGTCGAGGGGCCCGTCACCGCGCACGGCTCGATCCCGAAGCGGTCGCGCAGCAGCTTCACGCCGCCCCAGGCCGCGACCGGATCGTTGGCCGAGAGCACGACGCCGGTGAGCGCCCCGCGGATGTCGGGACACTCCAGAATCGCATCGACGCCGTACGTGCCCAGAATGCCGTCGCCGAGCTCGAACACGATCACGTCGGGCCTGCCGGCGGAGAGCTCGGTCAACATGGTGCGGGTGAGCGCCGGCCCGTTGGCGCGGGTGGTGGTGACGACTCCGAGATCGGTGAAAATCGCGGAGCGGCGCGCGCCGGCATCCTCCATGGCCAGAACGTCGCGGCGCAGTGACACGCCGGTCGCCTTGAAGGCGTCGATCGCCAGCCCGCGGTGGCGCATGCGGCTGATGATGGCGCACGCGGCGGCCGTCTTGCCCGCCTCCATGCAGGTCCCCGCCAGCGCCACCACCGGCACCTGCCGTGAATCGAGCTTCGCCGCGAGATCGAGCCGGCGATGGCCGACGCGCGCCGGCACGCCGATGCGCTCCCCGAGGTAGGGAAAGTTCAGCGCCACGCCGAGCACGCGGCAGTCGAACGGCTTGCCCTTGTCGGGATTGATGGAATCGCAGATTCCGAGCACGCCGCCGATGTTGAGCATCTGGATGATATCGCCCGCCTGGAGCGAGGGCGGGACGTGTCCCGAGTAGCCGAAGAGCGCCTTGCGGTGGCCGAGCGCGCCGACGACGATGTCGCCCTTGCCGACCTTGGCCATGCGGCCGCTGGTGAGCTCCAGGGTGTTGTAGGTGGACTTGTTGGTCAGCACCTCGACGACCACCACCACGCCCTCCTCGGACGGGATCTCGGCCGAGATCCGCACCTCGTGCGACAGGCCGCAGGCCTGCGCCACGGAGGCGACCTTGTCGACGACGATGCTTCTCATGCCGCTGACCATCTCAGGACTCCTTACTTGGCGTGCCCGGCGGCACGGCGGTGGAATACGCCCGTGAGGGCCACGATCTTGGAGAAGCCGAGCGCATCCGCGGGGGTCCACTCGCCCGCCGCCTCGCCGTACACGCCCTTGGAGGCGGCCATCAGCGAGTAGGGAGACTCGACGCCTTCGATGAAGAGATTGCCGGGACGAAGCTGGATGCGGACCTCACCGGTCACCCGATCCTGGGAGGAAAGGAGCAGCGCCTCGATGTCGCGGCAGACCGGATCGAGGAGCTGACCCTCGTGCACGAGGTCGCCGTAGGGCTGCGCGACCGTCTCCTTGATGCGCTGCTGGCGGCCCGTGAGCACGAGCTTCTCGAGCTCCCGATGCGCGGTGAGCAGCACTTCCGCGGCCGGCGCCTCGAACGCGACCCGCCCCTTGGTGCCGATGATGGTGTCGCCCAGATGGATGCCGCGGCCGATGCCGAAAGGCGCGGCGAGCGCTTCCAGCGCCTCGATGAGCGCGACGGGCGAGAGCGCGTGGCCGTCGAGTCGGGCGGGACGGCCCTGCTCGAACTCGACGACGTGAGACTCGGGGGCGCGCGGCCGGGCGAAAGCGTCGCGCGTCAGCACCCAGGCGTGGTCCGGAATGCTGCCGGAGGAGGTCAGGGTCTCCTTGCCGCCGATGGTGACACCCCAGAGGCCGCGGTTGATGGAATACGCGGCCCCGAAGGGCGGGACCGGCAGGCCGCGCGACTGCAGGTAATCGAGCTCCTCCTGGCGCTTGAACGCCCGGTCGCGCACCGGCGCCAGCACCTCGAGCTCCGGCGCCAGGGTGCGCATCGCGACCTCGAAGCGCACCTGGTCGTTGCCGGCGGCGGTGCAGCCGTGGGCGATCATGTTGGTGCCGAGCTTGCGCGCCATGTGCGCGATGGTCTGCGCCTGCATCACGCGTTCCGCGCCGACGCAGAGCGGGTACATCTGCCCGCGCTTCACGTTCCCCATGATGAGGAAGCGCAGCACCTGCTCGAAGTAATCGGCGCGCGCATCGATCTGATGGTGCTCCACGGCGCCGAGCGCGCGCGCGCGCTCCGCCAGGGTGCGGGCGGCGGCCGCATCGATCCCGCCCGTATCGACCGTGACGGTGATGATGGGGCGGCCGTGGTTCTCCTTCAGCCAGGGCACGAGGAAGGAGGTGTCGAGGCCGCCGGAATAGGCGAGGACGATGGGCTGCTCGCCCTTCATGGAAACGGGATTGGGCATGGTCAGACTCGGAAGATGGCCTGCAGCCGGGCGATGAGAGCGTCCTGCGCGCGGGCGTTGGCGGTTGCGATGAAAATGGTGTCGTCGCCGGAGATCGTCCCGGCGACCTCGGGCCACTCCGCCCGGTCGATGGCGACGGCGACGCTCTGCGCCGCGCCGATGGTGGTCCTGACGACGGTGAGGGAGGCGCCGGCGCGCTGCAGCCCGCGCACGAACTGCGCCAGCATGGCGAAATCGTCGTTGGTCCGCGAGAGCTCGTCCGGAGGCAGCACGTACCCGCCGCTCGCCTTGAGCACGCCGAGATCGCGCAGGTCGCGGCTGACCGACGACTGCGTCACTTCGAAGCCCGCCGTCTTGAGCAGACGCGCCAGATCCTGCTGCCGGCGCACGTGCCCGTCGCGCAGGATGCGCACGATGGCCTGGCGGCGCTCGAGTTGCTGGGTGTCCATGGGCGGATCGGAATGAGGGGCGGGGCCCCGCGCATAAAGTTGCGTCAATTGTGCATATTAATGCGAAACGCTGTCAAGCCCCCTTCGAGGCGGGATCCGCCCCCCTGGGTTTCTGGGCATGGGCGGCCGGCGGAGTGCCTGCTGCCGGATCTCACCCCTTAGGCAGGTCGCTGTCGCGCCGATCACGTACTCATCACGCCACCGCCGAATGTCGCGGTCGAAATCCGCCTCGCGTCAAACAGCACCTGGGGCTCGGGCGAACGATCCGGGTGATCGTAGAGGAGGCAGATATCGCGTGGCGGGCTTTGGCCTCCGCGGCCGATGAACTCACCGGTGCGCACCTGGAGAACGTCGTCCTGCACGACCTGCTGGCATGGCGAGACTCCAGACTCGCGCGCGCCGAGATCGGATACTGGCGAACCGCAAGCGGCGAGGAAGTAGATCTGGTGATCGAGGAGGGCGGGAAGCTCTTACCGATAGAGGTCAAAGCTACCACTCGGCCGCGACTTGGCGATGCCGCGCATCTGCGCTCGTTTCGCGCCGAATACGGTAAGAAATCGCGTGCCGGACTGCTCCTGCATGCCGGTCCGATGCTCGAATGGCTTGCGCCCGATGTCCTCGCCGCACCTTGGTGGCGGGTTTTGTGACCGCTGGAAGCCTCTTGTCGAGAATGCGCCGAGCTCGCGGCCGGTTTTGGCGGGCCCGCAGCGCTCAGACAAGCGTCGCAACGAAGCGCGCGGCCGGCGTGGCGTGCGCGTTGTCGTAATACGCCGTCACCAGCAACGGTTTGCGTTCTTGCGGCCACGCAACCGCGATGGAGTGAGCGCCGCGCGGGCGCACCCGTCCCGCCTACTTCTCCACGCTGAACACGAGGTCGGCGCCCCTGATCTGGCCGGCCTCGGTGCGGATCGTCCAGTGATCGCCCAGGCTGTAGCGCAGGCGGATCGCGTTCAGCTGCTGCGTGAGGCCGACGCCGTAGCTCACGTAGAGGCGCGGTGAGAGATACTTGCCGAGGACCAGCGAGGTCTCGTTGTTGAGGTCGGTCTGCAGGCTGATGTCCGGCAGGCCGATGCGCGAGCCGAGCTCCTGCGCGAGGATCGCGCCGCCCTGGGCCAGCAGCTCGTTGGCGGCGGTCGCCTGCTGGTTCTGCGCCGCCGAGGACGCCTGCATCATCTGCAGCGAGCCGCCGCCGCCGCCGCCGGAGAGGATCAGGGAGACGATCTGCGATTGCGGCAGCGAGGGATCGGAGAAGAAGGACATCTGCGGCTGCTTCAGGGTGCCGCGCACGTTGATGCCGGCGGTCACATCGGGATAGCGCTTGATGGCGCGGATCTCGATGCCCGGATTGTCGATCGGACCGCCGGTGAAGATCAGGCGCCCGCGCTGGATCTCGAGCTTGCGGGCGTACGCCGCGTACTCGCCCTTCTGCACCGAGAGCTCGCCGCTGGCGCGGGTGATCGCGTCGTATCCGCTGCGCACGGTGATGTTGCCGACGAGCTGCCCCTTCAGTCCCATCGTGTCGATGTTGACATCGGGCCCCAGGGTCATCGTGATGTCGGTCCGCACCTTGAACCGGTTGGCGGGATTCTGCGACTGCTGGCCGACGATGACCTCGTCCGAGGAGGGGGTCACCGCGCCGGTGAGATCGGTTGGGACGATCCTGGCGTAGGGCACATTCACCGTCCCCCTAACGTCGATCTCCCTCGCGGCCACCTTGAAGTCGAGATTCGGCGAGGCGTCGATCTGCGCCTCCGGGATGTCCACGACCTGCAGGTTGCTGCCATCGAGGTGCAGGCGGCCATAAGGCAGCGCGTTGCGCCAAAGGAGATTGCCGCTGGCATGCAGCCGCCCTTTGCCTGCCTGAGCGGTGCCATCGAAGATCAGACCGTCGTCGGTCAGGCGTGCCGTGAGGCCGATCTGGCGCAGCCGAAGGTTGGTCCGGTAGAGGTCGATCTCCCCGTTCGAGATGCCGATCGTGCCGCTCAACTGTGGCGTGCCGACCGTGCCCGCGATCCGGGCATCCGCGGTCAGGCTGCCGGCGGCGCGGTCGAGCTCGGGAACGTAGATCGAGATCAGGTCGAGCTTCGAGGTCTGCGCCCGCAGCTCGCCCGTGATCGGCATGTCCTGCCAATGCCGCGCGCCGCGCTCGATCCTGAGCGTGCCTGCCAGCGTGCCGATCTCTCCCGACGTCAAGGACGCTTCAGCGTCGATCGCGCCCGCGGCGGCCGTCGCAGTGAGCGTGCCCGAGCCGATGGAAGTCCGCTCGATCCGGCCGCTCACCAGCCGCCGCGACAGAATGGCGCGGCTCAGCACGATGCGCAGCGCCCCTTGCGCCGGGTTGCCGCCGCCGCCGAAGAGGCGCGCGCCGACATCGATGGTGCCGAGATATTCGACGGTCGGCGTGCGTCCGGCGGTCAAGGTGCTCAAAGGCAACTGATTCGCAGTGAGCGTGGTGGACCACGCCGCGGGCGTCCAGCTTCCCTGCGCGCAGAGGTTGCCCGGCGTGCCGATCAGGCAGAACCGGTCGATGCGGCTCGCCGCGTGCGACAGCTGCAGCGATACCGGCTGCTGCAGATGGAGCCGCAGCGGCTCGCTGCCCGTCAGGGTGAGAGAGTCCAACCTGCCGCCGAACGCGCCGCCGTTGAAACTACCGCTCGCCGTGGCGATCAGATGCAGCCCCGCGGCCTGCGCCTGCAGATGCGCAGTCGCCGCGGACGCCGGACCCTCGAGCGTGAAGTCCAGGCTGCGAAGCGTACGGCGCCGAAAGCGAAGCTCGCGCAGGTGCGCCTCGATCGACGAGCGGCGCCGCGAGCTCGGGTCGAAATCCACTTTCGCATCGAAGCCTGCCAGTGAGACGCCGTCGTAGAGCATGTCCGCCCCGCGTGCCGTGGCGCGGATGTCCGGACTGCCGGGCGGACCGCGGATCGTGCCGCTCGCCTGCAGGCGGCCGCGGCTTCCCGCCGACAGCAGGCTCAGGTCCTCGGCTGTTACGGCGAATGTCAGATCCGCCGCGCGATCGATGCGCCCGTCGAGCGCCAGGCGCGTGCGCCCGAGGCTCACGCGCACCTGGCGAAAGGTCCAGGCGTCGCCCGCATGCGTGAGCTCGCCGCCGCCGCTCGCCGCGACGCCGCGCAGCCGGCCGCCGAGGCCGCTGACCGTCACGCTGAGCGGATCGCCCGACTTGAACCCGCGGCCAGAGATCGCGAAGCCGAAGTCCAGACTGCCGGGCAGGTCGGGCCGCCACTCGCCCGGATCGATCCCGGCCGCGCGGCCGCTCACGCTCCAGCGCTGCACGGGCGTCCATGTGACCTCGCCGTGCACGGTGGCGTGACCGCGCAGGAGGTCGAGTTGCGCGCGGCTGATGCTGACACCGTGGGCGCCCAACGTCCCGGTGACGTCGGCCGGAACAGGAGGGAGGCTCCCGACCTGCGCCAGCCCCTTCGTGGTGACATCGTAGGGGCGAGCGCCCAAGATCCGGAAGCTTCCCTTGCTGCTGCGAAAGGGCACGGTGCGGGCGGCGAGCGGCCAGCGGAAGTTGCGCCAACTGCCCCGCAGGTCGAGGCGCGGCCCTCCCGGAACGATCCCGATCGTGCCCGATGCAGTCGTGCGCGCCCCTGAGCCCGGATGCCGGATGTCGATGCGCCGTGCCGTGATCACCCGGCCGGAATATTCGCCGTCGAAGCGCACGTCGAACGGGCCGGCCTTCAGTCCGGCCGGGTCCAGCGTGCCGCGCGCCGCGAATGCCCGCCCGGCGCCGCTCAGCGCGAGCTTGCCGCCGATGGCCCCCAGCGCGCCGGTGAGATGCCAGGCGCGCAGGTCGAAGTCCCGGACCACGGCCTGACCCTGCCAGTGCCAGCCGTGGGTGAGGTCGAGCATCTCGCCGCTGAGCTCGCTCTGGAAGGGCGCGAGGAGCTTGCCCTTCACCGCCAGCTTGTCGAGATCACCCGCGGCGTCGGCCGCCAGCCTCCAGACGGGCTGGCCGCGCGGGCGCCAGGTGATCCGGCCTTTCCCCGCCAGGCGCAGCGGCTCGCTCGCATGCAGCCAGCCGGCGGCGGCGAAATGCACCTCACCCATCTGCAGCTGCGCCCGGTCGAAGCGGATGTCGCGGTGGTCAAGCAGTGCGGAGCCCGTGATTGCCGAGCCGGTGAGCCGCGTGCCGTCGGGAACCACCAGCACCGCATTGCGGATGCTGGCCTGTCCGATCTCGATGGTGAGCCAGCGAGGCACGAATTGCGGTATGCGCGGCGGCCCCGGGGGCGGCTTGGGCGGGCGCTTGACCTGGATGTACACGCTGTCGACGGTCGTCTCGGGCGTGCGGACGATCTGCCAGAGGAGCGGCTCCAGAAGCACCCGCGTGTAGATGCCGCGGATCACGAGGTGCACCCGCTCCTGATCGATCTCGACCAGCCCCGCGCGGGCGCCGCCGGCGATCGTGCCGCTGACGTCCTCGATCCTGATACCGACGTGGCCGAGGCGCCGCGGCAGATGACTCGTCACGAACCGCAGCCCGCTCTGCGTGAAGAGGACGGTGTAGAGCGCGGCGCACGGCACGCCGATCGCGATCAGGACGAAGAGGGCGGTGGTGAGCAGCAGGAATCGGCGCATCGGCGGCTACCGCGCTGTCACAGCTTCGGCGAGAAGTTGATGTAGAGCCGCGGGCCGCCCGCTTGCGACAGCGGCTCTGCGATGTCGATGCCGAGCGTCAGGACCGGCAGGCGGACGCGGAATCCGACACCGGCGCCGTACTGGATGAGCCCCTGGCACTGCCGCTGCCCCGATGCGCTCACCTCGCATTGGGCGCCGAAGTGATTGAAGGCGTTGCCGTAGTCGAAGAACGCCGCGACGCCGAAGTTCCTCGGCAGGTCGCGATCGAGCTCCACGCTGCCCGTGACCACGTCCTTGCCGCCGGCTTTCGCGAGATCGCAGACCTGGTTGCCGGACAGGCAGTACTGCTGCGTGGGCGACAGATCGTTGTAGGCGAAGCCGCGCACGCTCCCCTCGCCGCCCGCGAAGAAGCGCATCACCGGCGGCAGGTCGTCGAAATGCGAGGCGACGGTGGCGCCGAGCTCATCGCGCAGCAGCAGGTGCCACTTGGGGGCGAGGCGGAACACGCGCTCGAACTGCAGGTGGATCTGGATGAAGTCGGCCTTGGAGCCGAAGGCTCCCTGGGAGCCGCGGATCTCGGCGAAAAATCCGTGCTCGAACATCGGCTCGCCGAGGTAGCCCTTGGGTACCGAGGCGACATCCACGCCCGGCACCAGCATGTTGCTGGTCGGTATGCCGATCGTGACGTTGGTCGTGCACGCCGCGCCCGGGCCGATGGCGCCGGCCTGGCAGGTGTTGGCTGCATCCAGCGCCCCCGAGGCGCTCGTCTCCACGGTGCCGGTCGAGTGCACGGCGTTGATGAACCAGACCGTCTGCCATCGCCCGGTCACGCGAGTCACGCTCGGGCCGATGGACATGGTCCGCGCATCGACGTCGGCGAGCTGACGCTGCTCGACGGTTGCGGCCAGGGTCAGATTCTCGACCGCGGGGTCGCCGATCGGAATGATGTAGCGGCTCTGCAGGCTGTACTTCGTCAGCTGCGCGGCCTCGATGTCGACGCTCATCTTGTGCCCGTAGGAATTGACCCTCCGGTCCTGCCAGCTGATGATGCCGCGCGCGCCGGTGTCGGTGGCATAGCCGCCCGCGAAGGAGTAGACGTTCGGCCGGTTGCGGTTGGCGCGAATGCTCACCGGCACGGTGTGGTGAGCCTTGTCGGGTGTTCCCGTCAATACCTCGAGATTGCTGAAGTATTCCGTATCGTCGAGCGCGAACTGCGTGCGCAGGACGTCGGTCAGGTCGAACGGGTCGCCCCGGCGGTAGCGCAGGAACCTGCGCACCAGCCGCTCGCGCACCGCGTGCTGCTCGATCGTGGTCGCGCCGAAGCGATAGCGCACACCGGTGGCGAGCTCGAGCGCGATGCTGGCCGTGTGCGTGTCCGGGTCGACCCGCACCTCGTGACGGGTCAGCGTCGCATCGAGGTACCCATACGTGGCCGCCGTGCGCAGGAGGTCGCCCTTGACGCTCTCGTACCTGGCCTCGTCGAGGCGCTCGCCGGCATGGAAGGGCACGCTGGAGGTGATGCGCGTGAAGAGCGGACTGGCGGCTCCCGGCCCGGTGACCCGAACGTCCACCTTTTTCAGGATCACCGGCTGGCCCGGGTCGATGGTGATCGCCACCTGCCACTGGTTCGCGCCGGAGGAGGTCACGCTCGAGCGTACCTCAGGAGCAAAATACCCGAACGGGCGCAGGGCCGACTGCACCTCCCGTGGGATGCGGTTCTCCAGCCTTTCCACGGTGTCGCGGCTCAGGTGCTTGCTGCGCTGATAGCGGGCGAAGCTCAGGTACGCCAGGACGTTCTTGCGCAGGGGAGCGTTCACGCCGTTGATCGTGATGGTGACGTCGGCACGCGCCAGCGGCCCGGTGAAGGCCCATGCGATGAGCAATGCGAGGACGCCCGAGGCCTGCCAGCGTGGCCGAGCCCCGTGTAACCGATTGCATTGCCCCATTGATGCGGTGCGACCAAGCCCAGGCGGCAGTTGAAACCCGGATTGTAGACGTGACCGTTTCCCGGGGTGCCGGTTCCTTGCTATCGGAGCCCGGCGGCCCCGACCCACTCCCCGGCCTCGAGCCGGTATTCGGTCTGGCCGCTGCGGGCGCCGCTCGGATCGAAGCGGCGCTCGGCCAGGTAACAGCGGCCCGCGGGCTCGATGGCGATGACCGTGGAGCAGCGGGTGCCGTAGCGCTCGTCGAGGACGAAGGGAGAGGAGAGGGTCCGCTCCCAATCCGCGGAGAGCCCGGTGCTCGGCAGTCCCTCCCCGTCGCCGGCCGGGCTGCGGTCTTCGAGCAGCGCGAAAAGACCGCCGTCATCCGCGGCGCCGGCGGGAAGCCAGCTCTCGAAGCCCCGGCGCACGCGACGCAGCTTCGGCCAGGGCGTGTCGAGCCGATCGTTGGACAGGCCATAGACGCCGGGCGGCAGCTGCCGCGCGAACGGAGCGCCGCGGTTCGAGGCGTACCAGAGCGACTCGCCGTCGGCCAGCAGCAGGTTGAATCCACCGTAGCCGCCGGCCTCGCGCTCCAGGACGGCGAGGTAGTCGCCCGGCACGGCGGAACCGGCGAGATACCTCGGGATCAGCTCGCCGCGCGAGGGCGCCCCGGCGGGCGCCGGCACGAGATCGCGGAAGTTGGTCACGACCCCGAACCGGCGGTGACGGTCGACGCCCAGCCAGGTGCCGCCCGCGCGCAGGTCGCGTCCAGCGAGAATGTCCGCGGGAGCCGGCCAGGGGGCGAGCGGCGCGGCAAGCCGGTCGTGGTACTCGTCGCGATTGGCAGCCACCACGAGCCGGTAGCGCGGGTGCGTCTTCCAGGCGAGCACGAGTAGGCACATGCCGCCCTACTCGCCGTCCATCCAGGCGCCGATGAGGCGCCGGGAGATCGAGTGCGAGGGCGGCAGCCCGGCCGCGCCGGCACGGATCTGCTCGCGGGTGAACCAGCGGGCATCCTCGAGCTCCCCGAGACCGCGGGCCGGACTGCCGGGATGTGCCCAGGCCCGAAACCCGATCATGATCGAGGCCGGGAAGGGCCAGGGCTGCGAGGAATCGTAGCGGGCCCCGGCGACCGGCACGCCGGTCTCCTCCAGGACCTCCCGCGCGACGGCATCCTCCAGGCTCTCGCCCGGCTCCACGAACCCGGCGATGGTCGAATAGCGTCCCGGCGGCCAGGTCGCCTGCCGGCCGAGGAGCGCCCGCTCCCCGTCGGTCACCAGCACGATGATGGCGGGGTCCAGCCGGGGGAAGAACTCCTGTGCGCAGCCCTCTCTGGAGCAACGCATGGAGTGTCCGGCATGGCGCGCGACCGTCGGGGCGCCACAGGCGCCGCAGTAGCGCTGCCGCGCGCGCCAGATGGAAAGCGCGCGCGCGTAGGCGAGCAGACCGGCCTCCTCGCCGGTCATCATCGGCGAGAGCGGGCGGAGCTCCTCGAAAGAGGCCTGCGGCGGCAATTCCAGGGACGCCCCGTCGCCGACCTCCACCAGCACGCAGCGCCGCTCCCGGAACCATCCGAGGAGCACGAGCCTGTCCTGCTCCGCGGCGGCGACCGCCGCCTCCCCGGAGTCGAGAAAGGCGATGCGCGGCTCCGGCCGGGTGTACACCAGATGTCGCGTGCCGCTGCCCAGAAGGTAGAGCGTCCGCGGGTCCTCGAGCGCCGCGCGCGCCCAGCCCGCATGCTCGCGCTCCTCGGCGCGGCGGTCGATGTAGGGTCCGGAGAAGAAATTCGGTCGATCCATGACCGGATTCTAGTCCGTCGCGCCGGATCGGGGCGTCCCTGCCCGGCGGATCAGCCCGCGGCCGTGCAGTGGCGACAGCGCCTCTCCCGGATGGGCAGGCGCTCGACGACGAGGATGCCGCCGCACTCCTTGCACCTGCCGAGCCGCAGGAGATCGCCGCGCGCCAGGCAACGCGCGAGGAAAACCCCGTACTCGAACGAAATGGCGGCCGTCGGCACCATGACGAGGTAGGTCTCGTACGCGGTACAGAGCGCATTGCCGCGGGCGATGTCGGGAAGCTCGGCGGCCGCGGCGGCCGAGGGCTCCGCCGGCACCAGCCCCGCGAGAGCGAAATAGCCCGCCAGAACGGCGGTTTCCTGTTGGATCCTCACCGAGCGCATGAAGTAGGCGGCCTGGTGGGGCGATTTGCCGCGATGGCGGGGGATGTAACAGGCGGAGCGGCCTAGATAGGACTTATAGAGCTTGCGGATGCGGTCGTCGCTGAGCCCGGTCCAGACGCGGATCGTCTGGGTCCGCGCCTCGTGTGTCAGGAAGCGCAGCGCCAGCTCGAGGCGCTGCCGATCGCGGTCGTAACGGTCTTCCGAGATGCGCATGGTGGGATTCCCCTGTTTTCGGTGGCCAAAGGAGCGTTCAGCCCCATTTTTGGGAAAATATTCCCAAAAGACAACCCATCTTTAGATGGGGTCAAATGCATAAATTCACCTGTTGCCTCCGCGGCGCCGAGCGGTACTATGCGGGCGGGTTCTGGAGCAGGAGTTGCCATCATGTTGCGAAACGAAGGCGTTGTAGGGTTGGAAGTTAGCGCTCTGAGACGGGCCTGCTGGCTGCGGCGGGAGATGATCGAGGCTCTGACGGAGGTCAATCACCGTTGTCTCGGGTTGTTCGCGGAGCAGGCTCAGGCCCTGTGGGCCAGCGGCCAGCCGGCGATGCGCCAGCTCGGGGAGCTGTGGCGCACGCTCGATGAGCGCTCCCGATGGCAGGCGGCCGCCTGCCCTTATCTGCTGGTCGATGCCTGCTTCGCGGAGCCGGAGCGCTGGCGCTGGCTGAGCGGCTCGCCGGTGGCCGATGGCGCGTGCGCCCCGCGCGCCTCGTTCTTCACGCTGCCGCAGACAGCCGGGGTGGCGCGGACGGTGTTCGTCTACGCGTGGTCGCTGGTCGCGAGCGATCCGCTCGGGGCGCAGCTCGTTCTCGGGATGCACCCGGATTGCGTCAGCCTGCTGCGCGCCTGCACGGCCGCGCAGGTGCACGAGCTCGCGGAGCGGGGCTGCGGCTGGCTGCGGCCGCGGTGGCTGAAGCGGGTGCGGTTGTGGCGGCAGATGCTCGTCGCCGCGGCCGAGGACGATGCGGTGGCGCTGGAGAGCTCACGCATGCAGGGCCTGCAGATGCTGGCGGCGGACTGTTGGGACGCCGCTTATCGCAGGCGGCCGGCGTGGGACTCCGCTTCCCTGGGTCGGTTGCAGTGATTCGGCCGGCCGACCGCCGGCCCGCTCAGGGGGCGGTCGGCCGCTGGGGTGCGCAGCTCATTCGGATAATGAGGGGGGCCAAGCCGCGCTCGCTGCCGGCGACTCGTAAATGTCCGATTTTAGTCATGCATAAAAATCGGACATATCATGGATGAGCATTCGAGGGCGTTATCGTGACCTTCGATCTGAAACTCCCAAGGATCCGGGAGGATCAGGGCTGGAAGGTGAAGGTGCGCGACAAGGAACGCGTGGAGCCGCCCCCCGTCACGATCATGCGCAAGGCTCGCTGCTGGCGATGGGGTTTGCGAAGTGAGCGGTTTCCGGATCGCGAACCCGATCCGCGGGAAGCACCCGAGGAACTCCTCCAGGTGGTGCGAGACAGCATTGATCTGCTTGGCAGAAACCGGGACCGGATGTATCCGGATGATCCGGTGACCTCCGAGCCCGAGCCTGAGGCGAGGGGCTCCACCGGAGGCCGCAAGCCCGAAACGAAGAGCAGACACAAGTGTGCACAGAAGCTCTGTTGGTCGAACCACCGGGACAGGCACATGTCGAGCTTGCGCGCTTGACTGTGCCGCGGCTGCGCGTTGCTGCCGACGTTCGTGCCGCACTGACCCGGCGGCGGGCAGCGTCACTATGGATCGTCGCGAGCAAACCTGCTCTCGATCTGCTCCTTGCCAGCCTTCCAAGGCGGCCCACCCCGCGGGATTTACGGCTGCTGACCCTCAATCGCTTGCCAAGGGAATTCGAGGGGCTGCTGCATGCTCATTTCCGCTTCCTTGTGTCTGCTGAGAATCGAATCAGGCTATTGCCGCTCGATGAGCTGACGGAAGTCCTGAGCTCGAAAAACCGACGGGATCTGTTGATCGGTGGCGAATTCATCCCGGCTCGCTCGGAAATTCTGCTGTACCGGGGCGATCTCGAGCCAATGACGGTGCCGCTTGGCTGGTTCTCACCCAAGCCTGGTAGTCCGGAGCCGGATGCCGCGCGGCTTTCAGTGACTGATTACGGGCAGACGGTGCGTCTGGGTGAGTACGAAGCCGCCGCCGATGCCATCTTGTATGAGTTCGACGACGACTACCGTCCCCGTGCCATGGAGCGGATGCTGGAGAAAGACGCCTCACTTGGCGGGGCGATTCGTCGACTTCGATTGCAGAAGGGGATTCGGCAGACGGATTTTCCGGGCGTTACCGCAAGGGAAATAGCGCGGATTGAGAAGGGCCTTGTCAAGCCGCGCGAAGAGACGCTGCGGCGAATCGCCAAAAAGACCGGCGTGCCGGTCGATCAGCTGCAAACGTATTAGCCGGCGGTGGCCAACCGGTGGGCAAACGCGTCCTTGCGCGCCGAACCACTCGATCGCAATTCTTTAGCGCTAACTCAGCACCATCAGCAGATCCTTCGCATCCACCTGCTGTCCCGGGACCACCAGCACTTCCACGACCTCGCCGTCGGCCTCCGCGCGCACCGCGGTCTCCATCTTCATCGCCTCGAGCGTGGCGAGCAGATCGCCGCGCGCCACCTTGCGCCCGGCTTCCACGGCCACGGTCGCGATCGTCCCGGGCATCGGCGCCCCGACCTGCCTCGGATTGCCGGGCTCCGCCTTGCGCGGCGGCGGACGCTTGGCCACCTGGCTGCGGTCGGGCACGCGGACGGAGCGCGGCTGGCCGTTGAGCTCGAAGAACACGGTGCGGGTGCCATCCTCGTGCGGGTCGCTGGCGGTCACGTAGCGGACGATGAGCGTCTTGCCGCGCTCCAGCTCCACGGTCACTTCCTGACCCGGCTCCATGCCGTAGAAGAAGACGGCGCTCGGCAGGATGCCCACATCGCCGTACTGCGCCCGCTCGGCGGCGTAGTCGAGCCAGACTTTCGGATACATCAGGTATGACGCCAGGTCCTCGTCGGTGACGGGCCGCGATAACTTCTGCTGGATCTTCGCGCGCTCGGCGTCGAGGTCCACCGGCGGCAAATCCGCGCCCGGGCGCCGCGTGAGCGGCGGGGCGCCCTTCAACACCTTGCGCTGCAGCGCTTCGGGAAAGCCGCCGTACGGCTGGCCGAGGTCGCCCCGGAAGAGCTGCACCACGGAGCCGGGGAAGGGGACGTCCACGTGCGGATCGAGCACCTGCTGCGGGGTCAGGCCGCTCGTCACCATGAGGAGCGCGAGGTCCCCGACGACCTTCGATGTCGGAGTCACCTTGACGATGTCGCCGAACATCTCGTTCACGTCCGCGTACGCCTGGGCGACCTCCGGCCAGTGAGCGTTGTCGATGCCGAGCGAGCGGGCCTGCTCGCGCAGATTGGTGTACTGCCCCCCCGGCATGCCGTGCACGTAGACCTCCGAGGCGCCGGAGCGGATGTCGCTCTCGAATGCGGCATAGAGCCGGCGGACCTGCTCCCAGTAGGAGGACAGGAGGCGCAGCTTCCCCGGATCGACGCCGGAATCGCGCGGCCCGTGGCGCAGCGCCTCCACGATCGACCCCAGGTTGGGCTGGGATGTCAGGCCGCTCATCGCGTCGATGGCGCCGTCCACGGCATCGGCTCCGGCTTCCACGGCCGCGAGCACGCTGGCGGCGGCGATGCCGCTGGTGTCGTGGGTATGGAAGTGCACCGGCAGCCCGATCTCCTCCTTCAGCGCCTTCACCAGCGTGTAGGCGGCGCGCGGACGGCACAGTCCCGCCATGTCCTTGATGCCGAGCACGTGCGTGCCGGCGGCCTTGAGCTCGCGCGCGAGACGCAGGTAATAATCCAGCGTGTACTTCTTCTCCCGCGGATCGCTCAGGTTCCCGGTGTAGCAGATCGCCGCCTCGCAGAGCTTGCCCGATTCCAGCACCGCCTCGATGGGCAGAGCCATGTTCTCGACCCAGTTGAGCGAGTCGAAGATGCGGAACACGTCGATGCCGCGCTCCGCGGCGCGGGCGATGAAGAACCGCACCACGTTGTCGGGGTAGTTGGCGTAGCCGACGGCGTTCGCCGAACGCAGCAGCATCTGCAGCAGCAGATTCGGCACCCGCTCGCGCAGCGCCGTCAGCCGGTGCCAGGGATCCTCCTTGAGAAACCGCATCGCCACGTCGAATGTCGCCCCGCCCCAGCACTCCAGCGAGAAGAGCTGTGGCAGCAGGCTCGCGTAGTACGGGGCGATGGCGGTCATATCGACGGTGCGCATGCGCGTCGCGAGCAGCGACTGGTGCGCATCGCGCAGGGTGGTGTCCGTGAGCAGCACCCGCTCCTGCGCCAGCATCCATTGCGCGAAGCGCTCCGGCCCCAGCTCCTCGAGCTTCTGCCGCGTGCCGGGCGGCGGATCGGCAAGGGCCGCCTGCGGCAGCTTCGGCGTCTCGAGTCTCGCGGGGCGCGGCCGGCCGCGGGTCTCCGGATTGCCGTTGACGATGGTCTCGGCGATGTAGGTCAGGATGCGCGTGGCCCGGTCGCGCTTGCGCGGCCAGCGGAACAGCTCCGGCGTCTCATCGATGAAGCGGGTGGTGTATTCGCCGCTGGCGAACAGCGGATGCGTGATCACCTGATCGAGGAAGCGCAGGTTGGTGACGACGCCGCGGATGCGGAATTCCCAGAGCGCCCGGTGCATGCGGGCGATGGTCTCTTCCGCCGTCGACGCCCACGCCGTCACCTTCACCAGCAGGGAGTCGTAGGATCGGGTGATGATCGCCCCGGTGTAGGCCGTGCCGGCGTCCAGGCGCACGCCGAAGCCCGCGGGGCTGCGGTAGGCGGTGATCTTGCCGTAGTCGGGGATGAAGTTGTTCTCCGGGTCCTCGGTGGTCACGCGGCACTGCAGCGCGTGGGCCCCGATGCGGATCTGCGCCTGCGGTGGCACGCCGCTCTCCGCCGTGCCGAGCCGGGCACCGTCCGCGATCCGGATCTGCGCCTTCACGATGTCGATGCCGGTCGCGCACTCCGTGACCGTATGCTCGACCTGGATGCGCGGGTTGACCTCGATGAAGTAGAGCTTCCCCGAATCCGCGTCCTGCAGGAACTCCACCGTCCCGGCATTGAGATAATCGGCGGCCCGGCCGATGGCGAGCGCCGCCTCGCACAGCTCCTGCCGCTGCGCATCGCTCAGAAACACGGCGGGCGCGCGCTCCACGACCTTCTGGTTGCGGCGCTGCACCGTGCAGTCGCGCTCGTAGAGGTGCACCAGGCCGCCGTGCGCATCGCCGAGGATCTGCACCTCGACGTGCCGCGCGCGGCGCACGAGCTTCTCGAGGTAGACCTCGTCGTTGCCGAATGCCGCCTTCGCTTCCCGGCGCGCGACGGGCAGCAGCTCCGAGAGCTGCTCGTCGCTCTCGACGACCCGCATCCCCCGGCCGCCTCCGCCCCAGCTCGCCTTCAGCATCACCGGGTAGCCGATCTCGTGCGCCAGGCGCCGGCACTCCTCCAGGCTGGCGGGCAGGGGCGGTGTCGCGGGCATGACCGGCACCCCGGCGGCGGCCGCGAGATTGCGCGCCGCCACCTTGTTGCCCAGGGTGCGCATGGTCTCGGGCCTCGGGCCGATGAAGAGGATCCCGGCCTGCGCGCAGGCCTGCGCGAATTCCGGGTTCTCGGAGAGGAAGCCGTATCCCGGATGAACGGCATCGACCCGGGCCTCGTGCGCGACCCGCAGGATGTCGGCGATGTCGAGGTAGGCCTCGATCGGCCCCTTGCCGCGGCCGACGAGGTAGGCCTCGTCCGCCTTGGTGCGGTGCAGCGAGAAGCGGTCCTCCTGC
This sequence comes from Gammaproteobacteria bacterium, assembly GCA_027306985.1. Lineage (GTDB taxonomy): Bacteria > Pseudomonadota > Gammaproteobacteria > Steroidobacterales > Steroidobacteraceae > 13-2-20CM-66-19. The sequence continues at coordinate 18,358 of DAHUXV010000164.1, forward strand.
GAGTAGACGGCGACGGTCCGCAGCCCGAGCTCGCTCGCGGCCCGCATGACACGGATGGCGATCTCGCCACGATTGGCGATCAGAATGCTTCGAATCCGCTGCGGCATGAGAACCTTCACCGGTAAAATCCTCTGAATCATAGCTTCTTCCGGGTCACTTCCATGTATTCGATCGCCATTCATGGCGGCGCCGGCGCGGTGTCGCGGCAGTCTCTTTCCGCGGAGCGCGAGCGCCAATACCGCGACGGCCTCGCGGCTGCGCTCGATGCGGGTTACGCCATTCTCGAAAAGGGCGGCTCCAGCCTCGATGCGGTCACTGCCGCAGTGCATACGCTCGAGGACGACCCGTTGTTCAATTCCGGGCGGGGCGCCGCGCTCACCTGCGATGGGGCGGCGGAGCTCGACGCCGCCGTGATGGAGGGACGGCAGCTGCGTGCAGGCGCGGTGGCCGCCGTGCGGCACGTGAGAAATCCCATCGAGCTTGCGCGCCGGGTGATGGAGAAGTCCCGGCACGTGCTGCTGGTCGGATCGGGCGCGGAGGAATTCGCGCTGGAGGAGGGGCTGCCGCTGGTGCCGAACGCCTGGTTCCGCACCGAGGAGCGGCGGGCCCAGCTGGAAAGCGAGCGCAGCGGCCGGCCGGTCTCGGACCTCATTCCCTCCTCCCAGGGGACCGTCGGCGCCGTCGCCATCGACTCGGCCGGCGATCTCGCCGCCGCGACCTCCACCGGCGGCATGACGAACAAGCGCCAGGGCCGGGTGGGCGACTCACCGATCATCGGGGCCGGGACTTACGCCAAGAATGGAGTTTGCGCCGTCTCCGCCACGGGTCATGGCGAATATTTCATCCGCTGCGTCGCCGCGCACCACATCTGCGCGGCGGTGGAGCATCGTGGCTGCAGCCTGCAGGAGGCGGTACATGAATTGCTGCATGAGAAGCTCCGTGAGCTCGGCGGCACCGGCGGGGTCATCGCGATAGACCGAAGCGGACGGATCGTCAGCGATTTCAGCACCGAAGGCATGTTTCGCGGCGCCCGCGACTCGAGCGGGTCGCGGCAGATCGACATCTATCGATAAGGAGAGACCCTATGGCACGCGCGCGGCAAGGCGGCGCAGAAGGGGAACGGACGCCCAAGCGGCGGTTGCTGGTGGTCGATGACAACAAGGACGCTGCCGAGAGCATGTCGATGCTGCTCGAGATGTGGGGTCACGAGGTCGCCTTCGCCTATGACGGACCCAGCGCGCTCGAGACCGCGGAACAGTGGCAGCCCGAGGCGGTGTTCCTCGATATCGGGCTGCCGGGGATGGACGGCTACGAAGTGGCCGAGCGGCTTCGTGAGCTGCCGCAGGCCAGGGATGCCGTGCTCATCGCCATCACCGGCTACGGTCAGGATGGCGACCGCCTGCGCTCCCGCCGGGCGGGGATCGACCACCACCTGGTCAAGCCGGTCGCGCCCGATGCGCTGCGCAGCCTCATCGAGTCGCTGAAGCTGCACTGACCCGCCGCTTCCGCGCCCGCGCCCCCGGTGCCCCGGCCGTCCGACCGGGACCCTTGGCCACGCCGGCGGGCGGGCATCCTCCGATACCCCTGAGAATTTTCCCAGTCCGGGTTCCGAATCGGCGGTCTCAACCGTCTTATCCATCCAGGTGAAGCTCGCGCGAGCCCGCGAGGCCGGTTACCGCCCGGCCGCGGTGTCCCGTCGCCTTCACGGGGTATATGCTGGGTCCAGCGGCAACGCTGTCGTGCAGACGGGGAACAAGAACGAGGCACCTCCAATGACGACACAGAGTGCTTTCATCGAGGAATTCTGCCGCTCCCACGACCGGGAGCTGATCGGCTATCTCAGACGGATGTTGGGCGACGACACGGAGCTGGCGCGCGAGGCGGCGCAGGAGGCCTTCGCGGCGCTCTACAAGACCTACCGCAGCGAGGAGGTGCGCTTTCCGCGCGCCATGCTCTTCAAGGCGGCCACCAACTTCGCCCTCATGCAGCTGCGGCACCGGCGCTGCGTCCGCCGCCGGATGGGATCGCCCACGACGATGGAGGAGCTCGAGCAGGTGCCGGACGAGGCCGTGCTGTCTCACGACCAGCAGGTGATGGCGGATCAGATCGGGCATCATCTCGCGGCGGCGGTCGCGGCATTGCGCCCGACCTTGCGCAGCGTCTTCGTGATGGCCCACGTGCAGGGCTTGTGCCGCCGGGAGATCGCCGCCGCGCTCGGCATCACCGAGAAGCGCCTCGACAAGCGCATGACGAAGGCGCTGAGGACCTGCCGCGAGTACCTGGCCTCGCGCGGCATAGGCGTCAGCGACTTCGCCAACACGGGCGATCTGGTCGAGCTTCTGGGGGAGCTCATCGACGGCGGGCCGAAGCCCCTCAAGCGCCCAGGAACATCCGGTACGCCGGATTCTGCGTCTCCTCCGCGTACGCGTAGTGCAGCTCGTTGAGATGCTGCAGGAAGTCCGCGCGCTCGCCTGAGGGAACCTGGATGCCGGCGAGCACGCGGCCGTAGTCGGAGCCGTGGTTGCGATAGTGGAAGAGGCTGATGTTCCAGCGGCCGCCCACCGCCTGCAGGAACCTCAGAAGCGCTCCCGGACGCTCGGGAAACTCGAAGCGATAGAGCAGCTCGTCGCGGATTCCGCGGGCGCGGCCGCCCACCATGTAGCGCACGTGAAGCTTCGCCATCTCGTTATCCGTCATGTCCGTGACGGTGTACCCGGCGTCGCGAAGCGCGTGAGCCACGGCTTCCCTTTCCGCGCGGCCCTGGGCCAAGCCGAAGCTGACGAAGATCTGCGCGGCCTGCTCGCTCTCGTAGCGGTAGTTGAATTCGGTGACGTTACGGTTGCCCAGCAGCTCGCAGAAGCGCAGGAAGCTGCCCGGGCGCTCCGGGATGGTGACCGCGAGCAGCGCCTCGCGCTCGCCGCCGAGATCGGCCCGCTCCGCGACGTGCCGCAGGCGGTCGAAGTTGATGTTGGCGCCGCTGTTGATGGCGACGACGCGCCTGTCCCGCCAGCCCTCGCGGGCGATGAGCTTCTTCAGGCCCGCCACCGCCAGCGCGCCGGCGGGCTCCACGATCGAGCGGGTATCCTCGAAGACGTCCTGAATGGCGGCGCAGATCTCATCCGTGTCGAGAAGCACGATCTCGTCGACGTGGCTGCGGCACAGCGAGAAGGTCTCCTCTCCCACGCGCCTGACCGCGACGCCGTCGGCGAAGATGCCGACCCGGTCGAGCGTGACCCGCCGTCCCGCCTTCAGCGACTCGTACATGCCGGCGGCATCTTCCGGCTCCACCCCGATGATGCGGATGTTGGGATACAGGTACTTCACGTACACCGCGATGCCGGCGATGAGGCCGCCGCCGCCCACGGGCACGAAGATCGCATCGAGATCCCCGCCCGTCTGCCGCAGCAGCTCCACGCCGATGGTGCCCTGGCCTGCGATGACATCCGGATCGTCGAACGGGTGGACGAAGACGAGGTTGCGCGCCCGCGCGAGCTCGAGCGCCCGCTCGAGCGCCGTGTCGTAGTCGTCCCCATGCAGCTCGACTTCGCCGCCGAGATCGATGACCGCCTGCACTTTGATCTGCGGGGTGGTGCGCGGCATCACGATCGCGGCCGCAATGCCGCGCCGGCGCGCCGCGAGCGCCACGCCCTGGGCGTGATTGCCCGCCGATGCGCACACCACGCCGCGCTTCGCCGCCGCATCCGACAGATGCGCGATGCGGTTGTAGGCGCCGCGCAGCTTGAACGAGAACACCGGCTGCAGGTCCTCGCGCTTGAGGAGCACGCGGTTGCCGAGCCGCCGCGACAGCCGGGGCGCC
>DAHUXV010000172.1 GCA_027306985.1 Gammaproteobacteria bacterium
ATCTGCCGGTTGGGCAGGGTGAACTTGGCGTCGTTCTGCATCAGATCGCCCATGGTGGCGATGCGGATGGTCTGGCTGATGTCCGCCACGGTGACCCCGAGCTGCGCCGCCAGGTCGAAGCGCGGCGTGATGCGGATCTCCGGCCGCGGCAGCCCATCCTCGGAGCTGACCCCGCGCAAAGTGTGCAGTTTCGCCATCTGCGCCATGACCTTGCGGGCCGTGCGGTCGAGCAGCGCCAGGTTGTCCCCGGTCAGGTCGATGGTGATGTCGTGACCGTCGCTGCCGCCGTTGAAGTTCTGGAAATAGATGCGCGCATCAGGAATGGTGCGCAGCCGCGTCATCATCTTGTCCTGCCACTGCTGCTGGCTCAGCTTGCGCCGGTCCACCGGCACCAGGGTGATGTAGAGATCGGCGCTGCGGACATCGCCGCCGCCGCCCACCGACTCGTAGATGTCGGTGGCCTCGGGGGAGCGGGCGAGCATGCGGTAGGCCGCGTTCGCCACCTTCAGCGTGTCGCCGAGCTGCACGCCGGGCGGCAGCTCGATGTGCAGCGCGGCGCTGCTCTGATCCGACTGCGCGATGAAGGTCTTCGGGATGAGCGCGAGTCCGACCAGGGAGGCGAGGAAGAACGCGACGCCGAAGAGGATGGTCTTCCAGCGGTGTAGTGCGCACCAGCGCAGCAGCTTCAGGTACCACCTCATCACCGGGCCGTCGCCGTGATCCGGCCGCGGGTCGGATTTCAGCGTGTAGGCGGCGATCACCGGCGTCAACAGGCGCGCCACCATGAGCGAGAGGAACACCGCCGACGCCACCGTCAGGCCGAACTGGATGAAGTACTGGCCGATGATGCCGCCCATGAAGCTCACCGGCACGAACACCGCGATGATGGTGCAGGAGGTGGCGACCACCGCGAGGGCGATCTGGTCGGCGGCATCGATGGACGCCTGCAGCGCGCTCTTGCCCATCTTCTTGTGCCGCACGATGTTCTCGATCTCGACGATGGCGTCGTCCACCAGCACGCCGGTGACCAGCGACAGTGCGAGGAGGCTGATGAAGTTGAGCGTAAAGCCCATCCACTTCATGAGCGCGAACGTCGGAATGGCAGAGAGCGGGATGGCGAGCGCCGACACCAGGGTCGCGCGCATGTCGCGCAGGAAGAGCCACACCACCAGCACCGCGAGGATCGAGCCCTCGATCAGCGCGGTGATGGCCGAGTGATATTCCTGCTCGGTGTAGGTGACGGAGGTGAAGGTCCTGTTGATCTGAACGCGCGGATGGGTCTTGCGGATCTTGGCGAGCTCGGCCTGCACGTCCCGCAGCACGGACACGTCCGAGGAGCCCCGGGCGCGGGAGACCGCGAAGGAGATGGCCGGATGGCCGTTGAAGAGCTCGATGTCGCGCACCTCGGCGGCGCCGTCGCTCACGGCGGCGATGTCGCCCAAGCGGGCGAACCGACCTCCGGGCAGGACGATCTGGGTCTGCGCCAGCTGCAGCGCGGTGTGGGCGCCGCCCAGCACCCGGATGGTCTGCTCGCCGTCGCCCAGGTCCGCCCGGCCGCCGGGCAGATCGACGTTGAGGTTGTTCAGCTGCTCGTTGACCTGAGAGGCGGTGATGCCGAGCGCCTGCATGCGCGCCGGATCGAGCTCCACGCGGATCTCCCGGTCCACGCCGCCGTATCGCGAGACCTGCGCGACGCCCGGCACGGTCAGGAGCGTCTTGGTGACGGTGTCGTCCACGAACCAGGACAGCTGCCGCGGGCTCATGGTGGTCGAGCTGACCGCGTAGTACACGATCGGGCCGCCCGATACGTTCACCCGTTGCACGACCGGGGGCATGATGTCGGCCGGCAGATCCGGCTGCACCTGGGAAACCGAGTCGCGCACTTCCTCCACGGCGCGGTCGATCGGCGTGCCGATCTGGAACTGGACGTCCGTCTCCTCGCCGCCCTCGTAGGCGTTCGAGAAGATGTGGCGGATGTTGCCGATGCCGGCCACGGCGCCTTCGATGCGGCGCACGATCTGGGTCTGCACTTCCTCCGGCGCCGCGCCGGGCTGGCTGACCGTCACCGAAACGATGGGATAGGAGATGTGCGGATTGTTCGTCACCGGCAGCCGGATGAAACTGACCACCCCGACGAGCAGCAGCACGACGAAGAACACGATCGGCGGCAGCGGGTGCCGGATCGCCCAGGCGGAGAGCTTTCTCATGAGCGCGTGCTCTGTGCGGTCACCTTGACCGTTTCCCCGCTCTGCAGGAATCCGCCCGCCAGGCTGACCACGCGCTCCCGGCCGGTGAGGCCGCGGGTGACGACCACACCGGAGGCGATCGCATTGCCCAGTTGCACCATGCGCCGCTCGACGCGGTCGTGGCGGCCCACTATGTAGACATATGTTCCCGCGCCGTCCGACTGGATCGCGGTCTGCGGCACCACGGGGCGCTTCGCCCGGCTGACCATGATCGTGGCGTGCGCGAAGGCGCCGGGACGCAGGGCCGGGTTGGGCTCGAGCGCGATGCGTACCTGCCCGAGCCGGTTCTGTGCGTCGATGGTGGCGCCGAGCAGCCAGATCTGGCCCGGGAACGGCCGTGCATAGCCGACCAGGTACACCGACGCTTTCTGGCCGACCTTCAGCGCCGAGAGGTCCTGCTCGGCGACCTGACCGACCAGCTCGATCCTGCCGCCGTCCTCGATGGTGAAGAGCGCCGGGCCGCCGGGGCTCGCGACCTGACCGACCTCCGCCTCCCGGGTGAGCACGATACCCGGCACCGGCGCCACCACCCGGGTCAGCGCCAGGTCGGCGCGCTTCTGGGCGAGCTGCGCCGCCACCACCTTGACGTTGGCGGCGTCCATCGCCGCCGTGGCCTGAGTCTGCTCGATGTTCTGCACGGACAGTCCGCCCTGCGGGCCGATCGCGACCGCGCGGCGGTATTCCGCCGCCGACAGCGCGGCCTGGGCGCGCGCCCTCGCCAGGGAGGCGACCAGCTCGTTGACCTGGGGCACGAGCACCGAAACATCGATCTGCGCCAGGATCTGTCCTTTCCTGACGCGATCGCCCACCTGCACGTAGACATCGTCGATGCGGCCCGCCGCCCCGGCATCGCCGATCGGCAGGTCGTGCCGCGCTTCGATCGTGCCGGTGACCAGGACCTGCGTGGATACGGGCTGCACCCCGGGGACCACCACGCTGACCAGCGGCACCGAGGTGCGGTCCGCCAGCGGGACCAGGGCCTTGCTCGAGGACGCGCGCTCCATCCAGAGGGCGGCGCCAACCGCGATCACCACGACGACGCCCGCGGCGCCGAGCAGCCACCTGCGCCGCGGATTCAGCCGCCGCGGGTCGAGCACCAGCACGTCGGCTTCCGTTTTTTCCTGCAGCTGAGCTCCCATGAGACCTCCTAAATCAGCCCTACACCCTTCGGTACCCGCACGACTATCGTGCCGGCGATCTTGTCGTGCCACGCCTGGTGCTCACGATCGATGGCGATCCAGATGAAGCCGAGGCCGGCGACGACGAGAGAGAGGAAACAGCCGAGGGCGCGGATGATCGCCGTCCCCCAGTCGAGCGGGCCGCCGCCGACGCGCACGACCTTCAGGTCGCAGACGATGCCGCCGATGGTCGTGCCCTTGAATTTCCACATGATCGCGCCGTACGCCGCGAGCATCAGCAGCACGCTCGACCCATGACCCAGCAGCCAACCCATCGCGATGGCGATGAGGATCAGGTCGATGAGCAGCGCCAGCATCCGGATCCAGAAGCCGGCGCGCGGCAGCGCGGTCACGTCGAGCAGAGGAGCGGCGGCAGCGGGTGCCGCCGCTGCGTATGGCGGCGGAGGAGGGGTCTGTGCACCCATCTGTTCCTCCGGTGAAGCCGCATGCGCTGCGGCATAAGTGCTGGATGTCTCGGCGGCCGACGCACTCGCCGCTGGCGCGGCGCCAGGAGCCGCACCGCCCGTCCTGCCCGCTCCCGTGCCGGGGCCGCCAGTGCCCGGCCTTGCCGCCTCGGGTCTGACCGCGAGCAGCAGGGCATACATCACGGCCCCGAACCCGAACACTCCGAGGAGCACGTACACCAGGAAGCCGAGCACCGGCACCATGTAGAGCGCGAGCGCGAGAATGCTTCCCGCGAGCACATCGAGCACCGGGCGCGAGGCCATCCCGGTGTGTGCGAGTCGCAGACACCTGCCGCCCAGCCAGCCGAGCGCAACCACCCGCCCGAAGATCCCTGCGCAGATCAAGGCAATCCAGAAGAGCGGCACCACCGCGATGCCGACGACGGTGATCACGAGCGCCAGCAACACCACCGGCACGAGCAGCACGACGATGACGGTGGCGAGAATCGACGGGCCGGGGTGCGTCTCCAGCGTGTTCATGCAGCGCTGCACGCCGTCGCGGAACACTGCGGCGATCAGCAGGTAGAAGGCGAGCAATGCGAGCGACAGCCACCATGCCCAGGCCACGGCCAGCGTGGGCGCGAGCGGACGGCCGAAGAGGAGGCAATCGTGGACCCAGGAGTGCAGCCCCTCGAGTCTGCCGAAGGAGAGGACGCTCGAGGTCCCGCCCTGTACCACTGCCGTGGAGCTGCGCTGCAGGCTGCCGAAGACTTCCGTCACCTGACCATCGACCACCGCATCCGGTCCCAGCGTCACGCTGCCCAGTACCGCAACCACGTCGCCATGAACCTTGCCGTTGATGTAGGCGTCGCCGAGCACCGCCACCGCGCCACCGCTGCCGACCGTTCCGTTCACAGTCAGGTTGCCCATGACCGCCACTGCAGCGTCGGACGCGTCGCCATCGACTTTGGTGTCGCCCATGACCGCGACCACGTCCTCGGCATGCTCCCCGGCGGGAAGATAGGAGTTGTGTCCGATCGAGACGATCTGCCGGTCACTGTGGTCCGAAAAGCCGTCGCTGTCCTGCGCCTGCGCCGTGAGCACGCAGCCGCAGAAGCATGCGAGCAGGATCCAGGGCGAGAGCCGGCGGAGGGTGTTCTTCATGTGAGAGCCTTGGAATGTGCGGGCCTGGGGCAGAGCAGCGAATAGCCGGCCGCGACCAGCCCGAAAAGAACGGCGTAGAAAATGGCGGTGGCTATGACTCCGCCGAGAACCCACACGCGTGGGATGCTTCGAATGATGTGCGTGGCGATTGCGCCGAGCGCGGCCAGGGTACGCCCGGTATCCCATAGCGTGGCGATCGGTCCCGCCACCCCGGGATGCGTCGCGAGGGCGACCAGGTGCCCCGCCAGCCACAGCGACAGAATCCATACGAGAGGCACACAGACGGCGCAGCCGACGATGACCGGGATGCGCACCGTGACCGGCCAGGAGGCGATGCCCCGCCGCCACCACGGCAGCCGCGCTCGCGCCGCGAGCTCGCGCAGCACGCGCCCCTCGAGCGAAGGCGGCGCCTGCCGCAGCGGCTGGTCCCGCAGCACCTGGCCCACCAGGCGCTCGAGCTTCTCGTCAGACGGATCGCGTGAGCTCATGATTGTGCACCGCGCGTGGCAGAGGGATACCGAGAACGGTCATTCGGCGCGCCGACGCCGCCTGGGGCGAGGAGGCCCGCCATGGCGACTCTGCCGCGCAGAATGTCGGTCTTGACCTTGGCGAGGGAGATGCCCAGCCGGTCGGCGATGTCCTGATAGGGCATCTCTTCGTAGTGATACAGCACGAGCGGAATGCGCTGGTGATCGGGCAGGCGCTCCAGCGCCCGCTCCACCCGCGCGCGCCGCTCATCGCTTTCCAGCTCCGCGACGACGCTGTCGAACACCTCGGCGGCGGATTCGATCTCCTCGTTCCGGCTGTCATCGGAGAACACCTCCGAGAAGAGGCGCCAGCGCTTGCGGTGCCGGGTGAGGTGGTTGAGCGTCAGATTCGTGGCCACGGTCTTCAGCCACCCGCCCACCTTGGGGCTCGAGCGCAGATGATCGTAGCTCTCGTACGCCCGCAGGAACACTTCCTGGCTGATGTCCTCCGCCTGGGCGGGGTTGGACGTCAGCCGGACGGCGGTGGAGAAAACCATGTCCTGATATGCGCGCATGAACGCTGCGAACTCATTCGGGTCGGGCCGGGGGCTTGCCAGTTGCACGGGTGTGTCATCGTTTGAGGCAAGAACACGGCGGGCGCGGAAAAGTTACAGCCATGAGGGCCCCGCCTCGGGATGAGCCTCGGAATGGGCCGCAGGACGCGGCGAAGCCTACCTGAACGAGGCGCCGGGCGCGCGCCCGGCGCCGGCCGCCGCGCCAGGGGGACCGTTGGGTGCGGCAAGGGGCGGGCGGCGGCAGGGCGCAGCTGCGGCTCGTGCTGCCTGCCCGACACCCCGCTTTAGGTCCGGGAGCGGTGGCCAGGCGGCTCGGCGCTTCGGGCCGGCGTACGCCGCGGTAGCGGGCGAGGAAGATGGCGCCGGGCCGTGGGGCAGAGTGCGCTGCGGCTTCGACAGCACCTCCTCATCGATCGGCCCCACGGTAGAGCACTTCTGAAGCCACTCCAGTCGAGCCGCCTGAAGTCGGCCGCATGGCGGTGCCCCTCAATGACAGTGCGGGCTGCCAGGCTCACGAGGAACTACGGGGTTCCGCAAGCAGTGGGAAAGGCGCCGGCCGGAAAGCGCGATCCCTACCTCCTGACACTTGTGTTCCCGCCGCATGCAAAAGACGGCGTGAAGATTCTCGTCAGCCCCGTCGGCGCCTCTGCTATCGCTTACTCCATCCAGGTCACGTACGGCGGGGATGTCTATTGCGGGTTGGTCCGAGGTTCCCCTTGAGCATGAGCGCTCGACTCGGGCGCGAGGGGTGGCGGCGGCTGGCTAGCGGCCGCCAGCCACATCCAGAATGGAGCCGGTGACGTAGGAGGCGGCATCGCTCAGCAGCCATACGATCGCCTCGGCCACCTCCTCGGGCTTGCCGGCCCTGCCCAGCGGCGCGGCGGCTCCGAGCTTGCGGGCGCGATCCGGATCGCCGCTGGCCGCGTGAATGTCGGTCTCGATGAGACCGGGCCTGACGGAGTTGACGCGCACGCCTTCGGGCCCGAGCTCCTTGGCAAGCCCGATGGCCAGGGTATCGAGCGCCGCCTTGGAGCCGGCGTAGTCGACGTACTCCCCGGGCGAGCCCAGCCGCGCGGCCGCGGAGGAGACGATCACCACCGAGCCGCCCCGGCCGCCCCGGCTTCGCGACAGCGCGCGAGCCGCCTCGCGGGCGCAGAGATAGGCGCCGACGACATTGACCTGGAACATCTTCTGCAGGCGCTCCGCGCTCATGTCGGCAAGCCGCATGGCGGGGGCGACGATGCCGGCGTTGATCACGACACCGCCGAGGGGGCCGAGGTCCGCCCGTGCCTTATCGAACAGGGCGACCACGTCGGCTTCCACCGAGACATCGCCCTGTACCGTCGTTGCCCGCGCGCCGCGCCTTTGCACTTCGGTCGCGGTCTTTGCTGCGGCTCGAGCGTCGTTCCTATAGTTGACCGCCACCGGCCACCCGCGCTGCGCGGCCAGCAGGGCCGTGGCGCGCCCGATTCCTCGCGATGCGCCGGTAATCAACAACGTGTCCATGCGGCTCACCTTCGTTCCGGACCTCTTGATCGTGCGGATTCTACCGCCATGCCGTTTGGGGCGAGCGGGGCGCAACGTGAGGCGCACAGTTCGATGGTCGTCGAAGCGTTTCCGCGGCAAGGATGCTAACGTGAGCTCCATCATGAAGGCTCGCATCGCAGATCCGTCGGACCGACGAACTCTTGGCTCGCCAGCCGCAGCGGCACTGTGCCCGGCTCCGTCCCCGCGCCGGCTGAGATGGCTGCACGCGATCTTGTGCGTGATCGGCATCGGCGCGAGCGCGGTCGCCGGGGCGACGTCAGAGACGGGGGCGGTCTCCCGGCAAAGCCTGGACCAGGCCTGGTGGACCGGGCCCCTGCTCGCGCCGAACGCGGCAACGCTGCCGCAGGGACATTGGCTGGTGGAGCCCTATGTCTATGACGTGATGACTTACGGCCGCTTCGATCGCGACGGAACCCTGAGGAGCGCCGGCGCGGCGCACGACATCGGCTCGCAGACGTACATCGAATACGGCTTGGTCAACCGCTTCACGCTCGGCCTCATTCCACGTCTCGGGTTGTACGAATCGAGCGCGGGACAGGGCTCTTCCGGGTTCACGGTGGGTGATATCACCTTGCAGGGGGCGCTTGGCCTGACGCAGTTTCGGCCCGATGGCTGGATGCCGGCGACTTCGCTCGTGATCGGAGAGACGTTTCCGACTGGGAAATACGATCGCCTCGACGGCCGGACCGACGGCGCCCTCGGCAGCGGCGCCTACTCGACGACGGTGTCGCTCTACTCGCAGACGTACTTCTGGATGCCGAACGGCCGGATTCTGCGCGCGCGCCTCGATCTTTCCTATCAGGTATCGCGGTGGGCCTCGGTGCACGGCGCGAGTGTCTATGGCACCTCCGGCGGCTTCGACGGAAGGGCTCATCCCGGGCCCAGCTTCGTTGGCGATCTGGCGTTCGAGTACAGCGTCACTCGAAGCTGGGTGCTCGCGACCGACGTCGACTGGGAGCACGACGGCAATACGCGGGTGGAGGGCGTGTCGCCGCCGTACCCGGTGCAGAACCTCGGATCGGACGATCTGCTCTACCTGGCGCCCGCGATCGAATACAACTGGAGCGCCCGGATGGGCGTGATCGCCGGCGCGCGCGTCGCCGCCATGGGGCGCAGTGTCACGGCGACGGTCACTCCCGTGGCGGCCATCAACATGGTGTTCTGACTTCCCGGGATGGCCGTGGCCAGCCTGCCCGTGTCCCCAATGTGCTCCGCGCGACGCAAGGGCGGTGTATGGGCTCATGCGGCGCAGGCCTGGTCCCGTCGACCTGAGCCCAGCGTCTACGTGGCGTCGCTTCTTTGGCGACTGCCGCTTGCCGCCCGCGCAGCGTCTTCTTGCAGTGAATGCACTGGCGTGCCTCGTCCATGAGCCGAGCTTGACACATGGCCCGAGAGGCAGGCGAGCCCAAATGCCGGCGCAATTGGTACAATGACTGCGCAATGGGCCTGTAGCACAGCGGTTAGTGCAGGGGACTCATCAGGAAAAGGTGCCTGTGCGTGGAAACGCGCACAGTGGACGGGATGAATTCAGGGGAACCTTCGAGCTATGGATCGTGGTCCGCGCTCATGGCAATCCTGAGCCGAGCCGGCGGTACACCGCCGGAAGGTGCAGAGACTACCTGAGGGCTGTAGTGCCCTTGATCACAGGCAAGAGCATCCCGCACCCACACGAATGGAGCGAATTGCTGAGATCCGGCGGCGCGCTCCTTTCGCGGGTGAAGAGATAGTCCACTCCCGGCGGAAACGCCGGGGCAGAGTGAATCCCTTGGTCCTGGGTTCGAATCCCAGCGGGCCCAAACTCATTGCGCGGCCGACGGGTCGCGCGGCGTGCCGCTTCCGGCGCTCTGCAGCACCCGCTGCAGTGCCGCGGCGTGTGTCGGGAGTTCGCTGACCGCTCTGGCGATCCTATCCCGTGCGGCGTCCGTCAGGCGCGCGTTCTCTTGCTCGCTCTCCACTCGATTAGGGGACCGAAAAGCCAGGGCATGGTTGCAGCCGGCCGCTCCGGGCACGTTTGTGGCTAGGCATGTGTCCGCAGGTCGGCGCCGGGCGCTGGGCTTGCAGGATGCGTGATCCGGCGCGGGGCTTTGCCTCCATCCGGTCGCGCTCGCGATGAAGCAGCTCATGGCCAGCCGGAAACTCGACACCTACCGCGCCAAACGCGACTTCAGCCGCACCGCGGAGCCCTCGGGCGCCGGGGGCGTGGCGCCGTCGAAGCGCCTGCGCTTCGTGATTCAGAAGCACGCGGCGCGGCGGCTCCACTATGACCTGCGGTTGGAGCTCGACGGGGTCTTCAAGTCCTGGGCGGTCACCCGCGGGCCGTCGCTCGACCCCGCGGACAAGCGTCTGGCGGTGCAGGTCGAGGATCATCCGCTCGAGTACGGCGATTTCGAGGGCACGATACCCCAGGGCCAGTACGGCGGCGGCACCGTGCAGCTCTGGGACCGGGGATACTGGAAGCCACAGGTCAAAGGCAGTCCCGAGCAGGCGCTCGCGGCGGGAGAGCTGAAGCTGGCCCTCGCGGGTGAGCGGCTGCGCGGCGGCTGGGTGCTGGTGCGGCTGCGCAACTCGCGCTCCGGCAAGCGCCCGAGCTGGCTCCTCATCAAGCATCGCGACGAGTTCGCGCGCGCGGGCGACGGTCTCTCGCTCGACGATGCGGATCGCTCGGTGGCTTCGGGGCGCACGCTCGCCGAGATCACCGCGGGCCGCGGAAGCGGCCCGAAGCCGTTCATGGCTTGCGGCCGCAAAGCCGCCCGGGCGAACGCGGTGTGGAATTCCCACGGGGCGGCGGATGCGGCTGGCGGCGGCATCGCGGCCCGCGTGACTGCGCGCGTGGCGGCGAGTACGAGGCGCGCGCGCCGGGCGCCGGGGCGAAGCGGTGTCCGGGCCGGCGGCGCCCGCGCGGCGGGCATGCCGAAATTCATCGAGCCCGCGCTCTGCCGGCTCCTGCCGCGGCCGCCGGAGGGCGCCGGCTGGGCGCACGAGATCAAGCTGGACGGCTACCGTCTGCAGCTGCGGGTGGAGGGCGGCCGCGCCGTGCTGTTGACGCGCAAGGGGCTCGACTGGACGGCGCGGTTCGCCTCCATCGCCCGCGCCGCCGCAGCGCTGCCCGACTGTGTGATCGACGGCGAGGCGGTGGCGCTCAACCGCGAGGGCGTCTCGGATTTCTCGGCCCTGCAGGGCGCGCTCGCGCAGGGCCGCGAATCGACGCTCGTTCTCTTCGCGTTCGATCTGATGTTTCTCGACGGCCGGGACCTGCGGCCGTTGCCGCTCGAGCGGCGCAAGGAGGCGCTCGAGCGGGTGTTGGAATCGTTGCCGGCCGCGAGCCGCGCCCGGCTGCGGTATCTCGAGCACTTCACCCGCTCGGGCGCCGCCGTCCTCGAGTCCGCCTGCCGGCTCTCCCTCGAGGGCGTGGTCTCGAAACGGCTGCATGCGCCGTATGAGTCCGGACGGACCGGCGCCTGGACGAAATCGAAGTGCCGCGCCGGCCAGGAGGTTGTGATCGGCGGCTGGACCGCCGAGGGCGCCCACCTCAGCTCGCTCATCGCCGGGGTATACCGGGAAGGCCGCCTCGTTCCGGTGGGACGGATCGGCACCGGCTTCGGCGCCGCGAAGGAGCAGCAGCTCCTGCCGAGGCTGAGGAAGCTCGAGAGCGATGAGAATCCCTTCGGTCAGCGCGTGCCGGCGCCCTCGGGCCGCAGGATCCACTGGGTGAGGCCGCAGCTGGTGGCGCAGGTCGAGTTCGCGGGTTGGACCGAGGGCGGCAACATCCGGCAGGCGGCGTTCAAGAGCCTGCGCGAGGACAAGCCCGCGCGCGAGGTCCGCGCGGAAACCGCGGCGCCCGCGCAGGAAGCGGGCCGCGGGCAGCGGCGCACCGGGCCCGCCGCCCGCGCGACCGGCCGATCGGCTCGCGGCGCGAGAGGCACGGCGCACGCCGGACCGCTTCTCGGCCTCACCCTCTCCAACCCCGACAAGGTGCTGTGGCCGGACGCCGGCGACGGCCGGCCGGTGACCAAGCGGGAATTCGCCGAGTACCTGGCGTCCGTCGGGGAGTGGCTGTTGCCGCACATCGAAGGCCGGCCCTGCTCGCTCCTCCGGTGCCCCGACGGCATCGGCGGCCAGCGATTCTTTCAGCGCCACGCCATGCCGGGCCTCTCCGACCTGATCAGCCTGGCGCGGGTCTCGGGCGACCGCAAACCCTACGTGCAGGTGGACCGCATCGAAGGGCTGGCCGCGCTGGCGCAGATCGCCGCGCTCGAGCTGCATCCGTGGAACTGCGTTGCGCATCAGCCCGAGGTGCCCGGGCGGCTGGTGTTCGACCTCGATCCCGCGCCCGACCTCGGGCTGGACGCGGTGATCGAGGCGGCGCGCGAGCTGCGCGGGCGGCTCGCGGCGCTCGGACTCGAGAGCTTCCTGAAGACGACAGGCGGCAAGGGGCTGCACGTGGTGACACCGTTCACCCAACCTCGCGATGCGACGCTCGACTGGGCGCTCGTGAAATCCTTCACCCGGGAGCTCTGCGCGCGCATGGCGGCCGACAGTCCCGGGCGATACGTCATCAACATGTCCAAGCGCGCGCGGGCCGGCCGCATCTTTCTCGACTACCTGCGCAACGACCGGGCCGCGACGGCGGTGGCGCCCCTGTCCGCGCGCGCACGGGCCGGGGCGACCGTGTCCATGCCGCTCACGTGGCCGCAGGCGCGCGCCGGACTCGATCCCCGCAGGTTCACCCTGCGCACGGCGCGGGCGCTGTTGGAACGCAGCGGGGCCTGGAAGGACTATGGGGACGGCTCGCGGCCGCTCCTGCCCGCCATCGAGAAGCTGGCGCGCCGCGGGCCGGCGCGTCCCGCAACTCGTGGATCACGACTGAAAGGCGTCCGCAATGAGCGTCCTCGACCTCAGCCATAAGCTCGCGCCGGCCACGAGCTGGCGGGACGCCGGCGATCAAGAGCACTTCGTGCAGTTCTACGAGCAGGAATCGGCGCTGCTGCAGTCCGTCACGGAGTTCGTCGAGCACGGGCTGCGGACCGGTGCCGGAGTCATCGTGATCGCGACCGCCGCGCACCTGGAGGAGATCGAGCGCGGGCTGCGAGTCCGCGGCGTCGACCCCGCCGCTGCCGCCGCGCGGCAGCAGCTGGCCGTGCTGGAGGCGTCCGCGACGCTCGCCAGGATCATGCAACAGGGTGTGCCGCAGTGGAGCCGGTTCGTGGAAGTCGTGGGCACGCTCATCGCGGACATGGGGCGGCGCTACCCGCGGGTGACCGCCTTCGGCGAGATGGTGGCGTTGCTGTGGCGAGACGGACAACACGGCGGTGCCCTGCAGCTCGAGCAGCTGTGGAGCGAGCTCGGCGACCGCGAGCGCTTCGCGCTCTACTGCGCGTACCCGCTGCCGAAGCAGGCCGACGCCGCGCAGCTGCGCGGGCTGGAGCAGGTGTGCGCGCAACACAGCCGCGTGATCCCCACCGAGAGCTACCTCGGGTCCGACCCGCAGGCGCGGCTGAAGCTCATCGCACAGTTGCAGCAGAAAGCGTCCGCGCTCGAGTGGGAAGTGCACCGGCGCACCATGGTGGAGCGCGCCCTCGCGGAGCGGGACCGCGAATTGAGCGATTTCCTGGAGAATGCGCTCGAGGCACTTCTCAAGGTCGGCCCTGACGGCACGGTGTTCTGGATCAACGGCGCGGGTCTGGAGCTGCTGGGCTGCCGCGAGGAGCAGTGCATCGGCCGCGCGATCGGGGACTTTCATCTCGACCCGCTGGATGCCCGGGAGTCGCTCGCGCGGCTGCTGGCGGGCGGGAGCCTGCGCAACCATGCGACGGTGCTCCGCCGGACGGACGGATCGGTCCGGCACGTGCGTATCGCCGCCAACGCGCTCTGGGATGCGGGCAAGCTGATCCACAGCCGCTGGTTCGTCCGCGACGTCACTCACGAGCGGCTGGCGGAGGGCGCGCGCGCGCACCTCGCCTCGATCGTCGAATCCTCCGACGACGCCATCGTCAGCAAGACCCTGGACGGCCTCATTCTCTCCTGGAACCGCGCCGCGGAGCGTCTCTTCGGCTACTCCGCGGACGAAGCCGTCGGTCAGCCCATCACTCTGATCATCCCGTCCGAGCGCGTGGAGGAGGAAGCGCAGATCCTGGGCAAGCTGCGGTGCGGAGAGCGGGTCGATCACTTAGAGACGGTCCGGGTAGCCAAGACTGGCCGCCGCATTCACGTGGCGCTCACCATCTCCCCCATTCGCGACGCCGGCGGCGCCATCGTCGGCGCCTCGAAGATCGCCCGCGACATCACCGAGAGAAAGGCATCCGAGGGGGCTCAGCAGCGCTTCATCGGCGAGCTCAAGCGCGCCGAGGAGGCGCTGCGCGAGGGTGACCGCCGCAAGGATGAATTCCTCGCCGTGCTGGCGCACGAGTTGCGCAACCCGCTGGCGCCGATCCGCTACGCGGTCGCGATGGCGAAGAAGGAGGAGAGCACCGATGCCCATCGGACTCAGGCGCAGGCGATCATCGAGCGCCAGGTCGAGCACATGGGCCGGCTGCTCGACGACCTCCTCGACGTCTCGCGCATCACGCGGGGCACGCTCATCCTGCGGCGCGGCTCGATCGATCTCGCCTCGGCGGTGGCCGCAGCCCAGGAGTCCGCGCGGCCGCTCATCGAGGCGAGAAGCCACACGCTGGCGGTGCGGCTGCCGCAGGAGCCGGTACGGCTCGTGGCCGACCCCGTACGGCTCGCGCAGATCCTCGCCAATCTCCTGGTCAACGCCGCCAAGTACACCGACGCCGGCGGGCGCATCGAGCTCGAGGCGAGGCGCGAGGGCGAGGAGTTGACGATCGAAGTGCGGGACAACGGCATCGGCATCTGCGCGCAGATGATGCCGCGGATGTTCACGCTCTTCGCGCAGGCGTCGCCCGCGCTCGAGCGCTCGGAGGGCGGCCTCGGCATCGGGCTCTCACTGGTGCGCGGGCTGGTGGAGCTGCACGGCGGCAGGGTGTGCGCGTACAGCGAGGGCGCAGGGCAGGGGAGCAAGTTCGTGGTGCGGCTGCCGGTCGGCAATCCGGCGGCTGCCGAGGACGGTCAGGAGGCGGGGCCGGCGGCGCACGCGAGATCCAGGCCGCTTCGCCTGCTGGTGGCCGACGACAATCGCGACAGCGCGGCGACCTGCGCCGCTCTCCTCGAGGCGTCCGGTCACGCGGTCAGCGTCGCGCATACGGGGCGCGAGGCCTTCGATCTCGCCTGCCGGATCGAGCCCGACGCGCTGCTGCTCGACATCGGAATGCCGGAGCTCAACGGCTACCAGCTGGCGCGGCGCATCCGCCGCACCGGCTGGGGCCGGCGGGCGCTTCTGATCGCCATCACCGGGTGGGGGCAGGAGCAGGACAAGCGGCGCGCCCTGGCGGCGGGATTCGACCGGCACCTGACCAAACCCATCGACCCCAACGGCCTCGAGGCGCTGCTGCAGGGCGCCGGGGCCCGGCCGCCGCTCGCGGACCCGGACCTCGGCTGAAGCTTTACCCAGGCTGGAAATACTGGCCTTCGGTCGGCGCAATGGCGCAAAATCGATGGCGCTGGCCAAACGATAGGGGCCCCAGGGAGCCGCGTCGGCAGCCCGGAGGCCGGGCTGGGCATCCCGTCGGTAACGAAAAATCAGCTGAGGAATGACATGGCTACCAAGCTCGAGAAGACCCTGAAGCGCGAGATCGACGTGGACGGCAAGGCCTACATGCTGGCCATTTCCCCCGAGGGTCTGAAGCTCACCGAGAAGGGCAGGCGCAAGGGACAGGAGCTCAGCTGGAAGGGCCTGCTGAACGGCCAGCCCGCGGCGCCCAGCGCTGCCGGTGCGGCGGAGGAGAGCGCCGCCGAGGAGTAGGCGCAAACGCGCCGCCGCGCGGCCTTGCGCCCCACGGACGGCCGGCGACACCGCCGTGAATCGAACGACTGCGCTACCGCAGGCAGCCCGTGAGCGGCCCGCGAGGCTTGATGGTCTTCATGCAGACCGTCGTCTCGAGGCGCTGCACGCCGGGCATCCGCCGGATCTCCATGCGCAGCAGCTGATCGAGCTGCGCGATTTCGCCGACCAGCACCTGCATGAGGTAATCCGCCTGTCCCGCGGTCGTGAAGCACTGCAGCACCGATGGGTGCACCGCGGCGGCAGCCTCGAACTCCGCGTGCCGCGCCGCATTGATGGTCACGTGGACGAACGCATGGACCCGCAGGCCGAGGCTTTCCGCGTCGAGCTCCGTCCGGTAGCCGCGGATCAGTCCCTGCCGCTCCAATTCCCGCACGCGCTGCCAGCAGGGCGTCTTCGAGAGACCCACGCGCTCCCCGAGCTCGGCGAAGGACATTCGCGCGTCGTCCTCGAGCAGGCGCACGATCTCGCGGTCGATCTTGTCCATCGGCTGAGTGGCGTTCTACGGCATAGGCCCTGGTCAGGCCAATGTTCTACCTTTCGCCGGGACGCCAGTCCACTAGGAGGGCGAGCGGGGGACGACTACAATCGCTGCAGCATGGCTATGGGCGGGCTGCAATGAGCGAAGAGCGAGTGAGCGAGGAGAGTCTGCGCGAGCTGCTGGGCCGCGTGCACGAGCGGCTGGGCCGCGCGGGCTCGGTGGATGCGGAATCGCGGCAACTCCTCTGCGCTCTGGTGCGCGACATCGATCGCGCCCTCGGCCAGGGCGGCCCGCGCGATGCGGCGGGGACGGCCGCCGGGCAGCACGCACCCAAGCTCGAATCTCTGGCGGTACGCTTCGAGGCGGATCACCCCGGCCTCGCCGAGGTGATCCGCGAAGTGATCGACGCCCTGGTACGCGTCGGAATCTAGCAGGCTCCAGCGGGCGCTCCGGCGCGCCCGGATCCAGCGTTGCATCCCAGGCACAGGGATCGTGCCCCGCCGCCGCAGGTGGCGGAGGCAGCGGACAAAAACCGCGCTCTTGGCCGGTGCCACGCCGGGCCGGGCAGGAGCCCGGATCCAGCGTTGCATCCCAGGCACAGGGATCGTGCCCCGCCGCCGCAGGTGGCGGAGGCAGCGGACAAAAACCGCGCTTTTGGCCGCTGCCACGCTGGGCCGGGCAGGAGCCCGGATCCAGCGTTTCCGACTAGTCTTCCATCAGGAAACTGCGCAGCTGCTCGCTGCGGCTCGGGTGCCTGAGCTTGCGCAGCGCCTTCGCCTCGATCTGGCGGATCCGCTCGCGCGTGACATCGAACTGCTTGCCGACCTCCTCCAGGGTGTGGTCGGTGTTCATATCGATCCCGAAGCGCATCCGCAGCACCTTGGCCTCACGCGGGGTGAGCTGTGCGAGCACGGCGTGCGTGGTCTCCCGCAGCGACTCCATGGTGGCCTGATCGATCGGCGAGGCGACCGAGGTGTCCTCGATGAAATCCCCGAGATGCGAGTCCTCATCGTCGCCGATGGGCGTCTCCATGGAGATCGGCTCCTTGGCGATCTTCAGGACCTTGCGCACCTTGTCCTCGGGCATCTCCATGCGCACGGCCAGCTCCTCCGGCGTCGGTTCCCGGCCCATCTCCTGAAGCATCTGCCGCGAGATGCGGTTCAGCTTGTTGATGGTCTCGATCATGTGCACCGGGATGCGGATGGTGCGCGCCTGATCGGCGATCGAGCGGGTGATGGCCTGGCGGATCCACCACGTCGCGTAGGTGCTGAACTTGTAGCCGCGGCGGTATTCGAA